>JAADFL010000030.1 GCA_013152945.1 Deltaproteobacteria bacterium
ATTAAGGACGATGTCCCTATGATGCGGGATGTATGGCCGGATGCTTTGAATGCCTGGCACCAATTAAGCCCTGAAGGGGCGTAATATGTCAAACAGGGGCAACGCCCCTGGAATTGTTGCGAATAGCCTGAATCCATATGGGACGAATCTTCTTCCTACTGACATATTAATTCGGCATTACTACTGACATTTTAATTCGGCTACCACATTTGATCCACCAATCATTTGACCATCATGAAAATGCTTGTTAAATACCAAGTATTATGGTTGCGGATTCACCGGTCAGAAAACAGCGCCTTACTCAGGAAATAATTACCTTTGTGGACTTGGGCAAGGCCCTCACGGGAACACTGGATCGCAAGGAGGTGATTCGCAGGGTAATGGAAAAAGTCCGGGAGCTTTTAAAACCCAGGGCATGGTCTCTTTTGCTTCGTGACGAAACGTCCGGCGAACTGGATTTTGCAGTGGCGGAAGGCGAGGTGGGATCAGCCCTTGCAGGCCAACGCCTTTCGCCGGGCAAGGGAATTGCGGGGTGGGTCGCTGAAAACAAGGAAGCCGTGGTAATAGAAGATGTAAGCGGCGATCCCAGGTTCGATCCCGAATTCGACAGAGCTCTCGGCTTCAAAACCAGGTCTATCCTCGCAGTGCCCATAGCATACAAGGACATTGTCTTTGGTGTAATAGAGCTCATCCGGGGCAGAGACGATGAATCCGGTTTCTCCAAGAGAGAGGCAGCCATGTTGAGGGCTGTTGCGGATTTTGCCGCTGTGGCACTGGAGAACGCCCGAAATCACAACAAGGTCCGCGACCTGGCCATACGAGACGATTGCACCGGACTGCACAATGCCAGGTTCCTGCACAAGGTGTTGGAACAGGAAACCGCCAGATCCAGGAGACACCATACACCGGTTTCCATCATTTTCTTTGACCTTGACAGATTCAAACTTGTCAACGACAAACACGGTCACCTGTGTGGTTCGTCATTATTAGCCGAAGTGGGTGAACTTCTACTTGGTCAACTCCGCAAGGAGGACTCGGCCGTCAGGTACGGTGGTGACGAGTTCGTAGCCCTTCTTCCTCATACCATACATGAACAAGCCATGAACGTGGCCCGACGTATCTGGACGGCTGTGAGAATGAACAAATTTCTCCAAAGTATGGGACTTGAGATACATCAAAGCGCATCCTATGGAGTAGCATCGATGCCCGACCATGCAAGTACGGCCGAAGAACTGTTGAAACTGGCTGATGACGCCATGTACATGGTGAAACGCAAGGGCAGGGATGGAGTCGCAAGCGCTTCCGAACTCGAGCCTGGAGAGGATGACCCGGAGAGGCAGAGGTTCTTCACGGAGCCGCCTTCAGGAACAGGTGGAGGGCTTGAAAGGCTTTGAAGGAAAAGATCTTTGCGCTGATAGCAGTCTTATCTCTACTCGGCATTCTCGCAATAAAGCAGATAGAACAATCACGGTCCGGCAATGAGGTAAGAGACGGCAATGACACAAATAAAAAAGAAAACAATACCAAAGACCGGGCACGACACAGAACCCCGCCGGTTATATTTTATGCCCCGGGACAAAGACCCGTTGCTCCTTCTTTTGAATTACCCCTCCTTCAAGGGGGCACACTGAATTCATCCTCGTTCAAAGACAAGGTGGTCATGATCAATTTCTGGGCCACTTGGTGTCCGCCTTGTATCGACGAGTTGCCGTCACTCGAGATCTTGGACGAGCAAATCAAGGATAAGGATTTTTTGCTGGTAACAATCAATGTCGACAAGGACAAGACAGCGGCGGCAAGACTCCTATCCCGGCTGGTAGACATGCCGGGGGGAAAAGTGCCCGGCTATATCATTGCATTGGATCCATCAGGTAAGTTGGCGGCAAGTTATGGAACGACCAAGTTTCCCGAAACATATTTGGTTGGTCCTAATGGCAGGATTCTCGTCAAATTCATAGGGCCGAGAAATTGGGACAGACCTATCTACATTAAATTAATCCGGTCTGTTTTAGCATCTGGAACGACACCTTCCATGGCTCCCATGGGAGGGACAAGGCCCTGATCAATGCTTATCGAGTCCAAGTTGAAAGATGTCACCTGTTACAAAGTAGCCCGTTCAGTTGGATCACTCCATATTTGGAATGTTAGATTCTATTTCGCAAAAGGGGCGCTAATCGACACAGGCCCTCCCAACATGCAGCAAACCGTGCTCGACGTGGTGGAAAAAATCAAGCCCAAGGCGGTATTAATTACACATCACCACGAAGACCATGCAGGTAATGCATCAGCTATTTCAAGCAGACTGGGCATACCTGTATTTGCCTCTGCCGGGACTGTTCGCTATCTATCCGATTCTTATTACCAGGCACGTTTTCAAAAAATCACATGGGGTTCGTTCAAACCTCTAACAGCAATACCCATGGACAATCTTCATCTAAAGGGAATATATTTCAAAGCCATACCTGTGCCGGGACATAGTGATGACATGACCGCCTGGTACGTTCCAGAGCAGGGTTGGTTATTTTCAGGCGACCTGTACATCGCGGATAAGATAAAAATCTTCAGATATGATGAAAACCTATTGCAAACCATAAAATCGCTCCAAAGGGTGCTGGAACTGGATTTTGATTCACTCTTGTGCGGCCATAATCCAAAATTCGAGGGGGGCAAAAACAGGATAAGGGCCAAGCTTGATTTTTTAATGCACCTTGTGAACGCGGCCGGATCTTCCTATCTACGAGGTGAACCAATCGAAGATATTGCCCAAAGATTACTTGGGAAAAATCGTCTCGTGAGATATTTCACCGGCGGCTTGGTTTCTGAAGTCCATCTTGTCAGGTCTGCCATACAGTCTTATTTCGCGATGGACTCGGGCGGTCTCGATTATTCCGGATTCCTTGAAAAACCAGGACCTCCAGGGTGTTGATCACCTCTGACCGTTTAATCTTGCCCTCGTGAAGCAAGGCTATGGATTCTACTGCCATGGCTACCAATGCTCTTGAAAGCACCATTTGGTTGAGATTGGTTATCTCTTTCTTTTCCATGCCTCTTTCCAATAATGTCTCAAGGTTAACGGTCAAACTGTCGAATACCTCCCTTAGGATCTTTGCAAACTCGGTCCCTGTATCCCTGCCTTCTCTCAATAGCACGAACAAGTTCCAATTGTCTGCGAGATAGTCCAGGAATTGTTCGTACACCACCTTGACCCTGGAAATGGTATCCTTCTGTGTAGCAGCTCTGGCCGAGAGCAGTTCGAGAAGATCGTTCGTAGACTGTCTCATGATCTCCTTGAAAAGAATTTGCTTGTTCGGGAAATGTACATAAAACGTGCCGATTGCCGTATCAGCCCTGGCAACGATATCCCTTATCCGCACGCCCCCGTACCCGCTCTTTGCAAAAACCTTTTTAGCCGCGTCGATAAGCCTTTGCCTTGTTGCGGCTTTTCTTTCGGCCCTTGTACCGTATTTTCTGTTGTTCGTATCCAAGTCCATTCCTGTAAATCACTGGTTCTGGTTTCCTCCTGTTTTGTACACTTGCTCAAGCACAAACGTCAACGCCCTCATACCCGCTTGCAAGGTATGCCTGTTTTTGTTTATCTATACCACATGAAACAAAATGCCGAATCCTTGCAGAGGCTTTCCAATGTAAGATGTTTCCTTTTGGATATGGACGGAACCGTCAATCTGGGAAACAGGCCATTAAACGGCGCTTCGAAATTCTTCGCGACTTTATCCCAAAAAGGTATCAGTCATATTTTCCTCACCAATAATTCGTCCAGGACAGCGGCGGAATACGAGAGAAAACTTTCATCCATGGGTCTTCCGGCCGGCCCCGGCAGCGTTTACACATCCGGTGACGCTACTATTGAATATCTCAAGCGAAACAATATCGGACCCAAGTTGTTCGTCCTTGGAACCCGTAGTTTAAGAAAAAGATTCGAAGACGAGGGCTTCGTGATGAACGACACAACTCCTTCTGCAGTGATACTCGGCTTCGATATGGAACTCACCTATGACAGAGTGAGAACCGCATGCCGTTTGATTTCATCCGGGGTAAGGTACATCGCCACGCATCCCGACCTCGTTTGCCCGGTCGAGGAAGGTTTTATTCCTGATGCAGGATCCATAGCTGAAATGATTGCGGCAGGCACGAACGGAAAAAGACCTGTGATCATAGGCAAGCCGGAACCCGGCATCATAACAGCAGCCCTTGATCGGATCGGCATCAACCCCGAACAAGCCGCGGTAGTCGGCGACCGGCTCTACACGGATATCGCAGCCGGGAAAAGGGCGAATGTCCTTTCCATCCTGGTTCTGTCCGGTGAAACCACTCTTGACATGTTGAGCCCTGATGAAAAAAATCAACCCCAGTCAATTATTAAGTCTGAATATCCTGACCTCGTTTTTAATGACATCGGTGAACTCGCCGATGCCTTGGATGGAGAAAAAAGCAATGAGTAATGAAAAAAAGCATAAGGCAACCACCAAAACCAAACGAATAACCAGGTTCGGCGTCTCCTTGTCGGACAGTTTGCTGCAACAATTCGACAAGAGTATTGCCGCACGGGGCTATACCAACAGGTCGGAAGCGATAAGAGACCTGATCAGGAGACACTTGGTCGAAAGGGAATGGAAAGAAAGGAAAGGCAAGGCGGTCGGCACGCTGACCATAATTTATGACCACAGGACAAGGGAACTCAGCGACAAACTGACCGATGAACAGCACGAGCATTATACCGAGGTCATCTCTACACTCCATGTTCACCTTGACCACGATACCTGTCTCGAGGTCCTCGTGGTGAAAGGAAGGAACTCCAAAATCCGCAAGCTTGCGGATACGCTCCTGGGAATGAAAGGTGTTCTTCACGGCAAGTTGACCATGACGACCACTGGTAAGGGATTGGCTTGAGCATCATATATTTGGCCTGTTGGCCGAAAATGCCGTGCGTGGCGTCTTGAGCCGGGATGATCCATGGTGTTATATTCCAATAAAAGGAGGGAACATGGTGTGGTTCAAAAAAACAGCGGAATACAGACTTATCTCGATTATTTCGTTCTGCCTGTTCTTGATATTGAGTCTTGAGACCAGGCGATCCCTGGCAGGCCGACCCGGAAGCCTGTCGAATACATCAAGCAAGAATCTGTATCACGGCAAGGTTCGGATAAAAGTGTTTACCCCGGCCCTGTACACTTTTGGGGGAAAAAGCGTCCCTAAGCTCATTGGAGTGCCTATACAAATACGAAACATGTCGAAAAAAAGCATATTCATCGACCGGAATGGAACTTTTATAATGGACAGGACCAATCATGCCTCGACGTTTCCTTCATTTGCAGACAACCATGGCCGAACGACAAAGGAGGATACGGCCGTGAAACCAGGCACATCGGCGATTATCACAGCGTTCTTCAAATCACCCCGTCCAAATGCCCTCGACAGATTCGAACTCTATTGTACAATCGACATGGGCAGCCAAAAGAAACAAGTTATGTTTCACTTCATTGCCAGAAGGCTAAAGTCCACGGCCCAGGAAACGGAAACACATCAACCTGGGGGCTACGCCGCGAAGATGCCCGATGATTCAAAGACAAAAACCGTGATGAAGATGGCAGCATACCAAATGTTGAAAAATGTAATGTATGGAGACCGGCTGGCGCCATATGGCGGCTCAATGCCCGGCCCACCCTGGCCGGTAATCAAATTCAGGCCAAAGGAAATTCCAATAGATGTCGAGGCCATAGGCCAGTGAACCGGCATAGCACGATTTTTCAGTAGAATGCATTCAGCTGATCAACTTGCGGGGGTTGGAGGAAAACGGTCATATGAGCTTGCTACGTGAACCACGCATGATTCCTTTCATCTTCATTTCCGTGCTTTTTCTCCTTGTTCCAAAGGATTCCAAGGGCGCCCCCCCCTTCTTGGACGAGTGGTCTCCTGACACCAACCCGCATGACTTGCAGGCCTGTCTTCCTGATATCACTCTGACCAGACCTTTGACATGGGAACAACTACAAGAAAGATGGGCAGAGGCGGCCCTGGAGAGCAGGCGAATACGCAATTTGATCGCTACAAAGGAGCTGGAGGCGCAAAATCCATGGATACTAAGACTAAAGTCAGGCTCTTTCGATCCCATAATCGATAAAAGACCTGTAACAAGTTGGCTCCGCGAGCCGGTAATGGCCCCGGGCGATCAATCCGAAAACAAGAGGCTGGTACTGGTCCAGCTTTTCCCTGATGGTGTATCCGCCTGGACTGAAGACATCGAGGCAAAAGGCGCTGTAGTCATTGATACAGTTGCGAACAACGGTCTCCTAATATCAGTCGGACCGGATCTGGAAAACGAGTTGCCCTTTCTCGCTTACGTAAGATGGGCAGGCCCGCTGCTGGCCGGGGACAAGGTGAGCCCAAACCTGGCGGCCGCGGTTGAAAACCTGGAGACTGAAAGCCTGAATAAAAACGAAACACTTGAAATAGCTGCATACGGATGGCCTGCGGCGGGCAAGGAGGTGTTGGACAATCTCGTACGTTCCATTGCAGAACAGGTAACTGTAATAAGCCTTATTGAAAGCCGGGTGACGGGAAACGCGAGACTGATATTCAGAGTGTCTTCAGACAATGCAGCTTCCATCCTGGCACAGGTGGCAGGGAATCCGAACGTCATGTCAGTGGAACGGTTCTCATTACCCAAGGTCATAAATGACGGATCAATCTGGCTGCTTCAAAGCGGAGATTCCATCTCCAGGTCCACTCCTCTCTTTGACCATGGCCTGACAGGGTACGGGCAAATCTATGGCTCGGCCGACTCGGGTCTGGACACGGACGCATGTCAGTTCAGGTACTCCGCTTCTTCAGCATCCCAGACCATTGCAAACGATACAAAACCGCCGGCCGTGAATATCACCAATCCCGAAAACAAGGTCATGACCTACTACCTGCTTCCGGGAGCACAGGCATACGATGATAGTTGTGGTGAGTTCCACGGCACACATACGACAGGCTGTGCAGTCGGTGACAACTATGCCAGTCTTGCGGACCAGGATAGTCCCGGAAGAGATTCCAATGATGGCATGGCGCCTGGAGCAAAGATCGTATTTCAGGATGCCGGAAAGCATGACGGCTCACTTGTGGGGCTGTATTATTCCGGAACAGAAGACATACATGCCCAGGCATACGGTTCTGGCGTAAGAGTGCACAATAATTCCTTCGGCATGGCACAGAACTCAACTGTTTACGATTCCGAGTCCAGGAACATTGACCTTACAAGCTATAATTACCGTGATTACCTGATCGTGTACGCCGCCGGAAACAACGGTGACCAGGGCGCCAAGACCCTTGGAGGCACAGGGAGCACGTCAAAGGATGCATTGGTCGTGGGTGCAGGAATGCCGGGATGGAAGAACGGGATAAAGGATATGTGTTCATTTTCAAGTCGCGGGCCCACCTCGGACGGCAGGTTCAAACCGGACATCATGGCCCCCGGAATAGTAGTAAGCGCCAATGAGAATTCATCATCCAGTGTTGGAATGAGGTGCGTAACGGATGGAAGCTCGGCATCGGAATCCAAGACATACCCCAACCCGGACAACCAGTGTGCCACCGGAGCTGGTTACGGCCAAGGCATGCCTGTCGCCGGCACTTCATTCTCATCTCCTACCGCTGCAGGAATGGCCATACTGGCGAGACAATACTTTACCGACGGCTACTACCCGGGCGGAACCAGGTCCGATGCAAGGGGATTCATTCCAACCAATGCATTGGTCAAGGCAATCATCATAAACTCTGCGAGAAACCTAACCGGAAATATTATGGCTATAAACAATTACGGCCAATTCGAGAACAGAGGGCCCATTGATCCGGCTCCTTCTTCGCAACAGGGCTTCGGCGTAATGACATTGGACGATGCATTGTACTTTCCCGGTGACACCAGGAAAATGCTGGTCCTGGCCGATATCGCCAATGGAACGGACGACCTGAAGGACGGATTCAACCAGGTCCTGGGGAACGAGTACGGCCCGATTGAAAATGGTGACGTCCATGTATATACACTTCACGATGTCAGCACTGTCGGCACCCTTTCAATAACGCTGAACTGGACGGATCCTCCCACCGGTGCGTACCAGAGCCCTGCCCTTGTGAACGACCTGGACCTCGAGGTCGAGTCTCCATCGGGAAAAATTTATCGCGGCAACGTAGGCATGAACAACGGTTTTTCCGAACCTGTATCAGGAAACATTCGCGACTCGATAAACAACACTGAAAGGGTTGTCATCGACAGCCAGGAAAAAGGTGACTGGCAGG
>JAADFL010000031.1 GCA_013152945.1 Deltaproteobacteria bacterium
TTTTTCTGTATCACTCTCCTGCATAAATATGCCATGTCCTTTGCCTTCATGGTCTTTTCCGGATGGATTGCATCCAAGAGGTTCACCTCGAACCGCACCGGAGTTTCGCGATCAATGTGAAATACACCTTTTGGGAGTATAGACTCTGAAACACGTATTGCAACCGGCACCAAGGGCACCCCTGCCTCGATGGCCGCCTTGAAGGCCAAATCATTGAAGGGCACCATGCCGTCCGTTTTCGACCTGGTGCCTTCCGGAAAGATCACGAGGGGACGGCCGGAACCAAGTTTATCCACGCAAGTCTTGACAACATCCAGAAGCCGGCGTTTGTCATCATGATGCCCGGGCATGGGAATATATCCCATGTCCCTGACCGCAGTATCCAGAAAAAGACACCACAAGGCGGGCATCATCCTGGCCGAACCGCTGTTTCCCCGTCGACTCGTCCTATCCGTGGATTTAAGCAGGCAGGTTGCCCTTGGCACGAGGCCCATCAACAAAATCACGTCCAGCAGACTTGGATGATTTGCAGCGTACACGGCAGGTTTTTCAAGATCAAGGTCCCCGTGTATCCTGAAATCGACTCTTATGGCCCCGCTCGTTTCCAGCAATGCTGTTATCACCTGGAAGAATTTCTGCGCCACATCCTGTTTCCATGGCAAGGTCGAAGGAAAGAGCCTGCCCAGGATCCGGAAAAATGGAGCCCCGACAAAAGCCAGGGCCGGTCCTCCGACAGCAAAAGGCACGTACATTGCGCCACTTTGAAATGCCACCCGCACCAGCCTTCCGGCTTCCTTCAACCTATTATTTTTCAATCTGCGGCACCTTCCTGATTCTCTGTTCCAGCCTGTCCAAAAAAGGCACGGCAAACCTGCCGAACCTGAATCTCCTGTATACAATCTCGACCGTGATTAGAAAACCGACTATCAAGTAACCAATCAGGCCCACGTACAATGTCCATGCCTCGAGGCTTGCCTCAAGTATGAGGATTTCTATGAATAGGCTGTTTAAAAAAAAGAAGGCCATCCACATAATGGTCAGCCTGTTGCAATATCGTGCCTCCCTTGCGGTTATTTCACCTGCCATGAGCCGCGCATAACGCTCTATCATACTTGGAGGCCTTTTCAGGGTCCATCCAAAGCCGGCCAGCAGGAACAGGGAAATCAACACGGGCACTTGTTGGAGAAATACCTGGTTGCCGGACAATGCAGCTATGGCCAACAAAAGGGCAATCCCCCCCACCTGCGCCAAGACAGTAAGACCTCCCTGCCTGTATGTAATGGATCTCTTCACCAGGCCCGGCAACAATAGCAACATTATGAGCAGTGAAGCTGCTCTTGTTCCGAATCGCTCCAATGACCAGTAAACCGCGAACGGATAGGCCGCAAACATCAAAAACCAAAATACTGCCTTTAGAGCACTGAAAATTCTGGTTACGGGCCCTTTCCGATCATTGTTCCTGGTCATCTCTTCTTCTCTACGAGTTTCTGCATGTCTGCCCGAAACCAAGACAGTGCCCATCCGTAACCCGGGTCAAGTCCCTAGCCTTGTTCATCCTTTAGTTGTCTTACCAGATTGGCTAGAGATGCCACGTCCTTGAACCTTGACCTGATATCATCCTCATCGCTCACGTCTATGCCGAAATGCTCTTCCAGGGCCACGGCGATCTCCAGGGCATCGATTGAATCCAATCCCAATCCCTCGCCGAACAAGGGTTCATTTACATCGATTTGTTCCGGCGAAATATCATCCAGTGAAAGCGCCTCCACTATCAACTTCTTTATCTCAAGCTCCAGCTCTGACAAGATAACCTCCAAGACTCTGCAAGGTTTGCTTTACTCCAATACAGCTACTGCCGCGGCATACTCTTTTTCATGGCTTATCGAGATGTGGACGGCCCGGCCGCCCAGTTCCTCGAACCTATCAAGGGCGGTTCCCTTAAGGATGACCTTGGGTTCTTGCCGGCCGTTCGATTCGACCTCGATATCCTGGAAACGCACGAATCCAAGGCCCTTGCCCAGGGCCTTCATGACCGCCTCCTTGACTGCAAACCTGGCTGCAAAATACATGGCCCGATCCGCCTTTGATTCACAGTAACTCCTCTCACGGCCTGTAAAGACCTTTTCAACAAAACCATCGGTCCTGTCCATGACCTTCCTTATCCTGTCCACGGATACCAAATCTATGCCTATTCCCTTGATCATGGCATGGTCACTACCACGTTTCACCATTTAATAAAAAATTTTTTTGTCGATATCTTGGGGCTGCTATTACTCTCCATCAGGTTGCGCAAAAGAGACCGATTGCACCACCAGCGAAGTCACTACCAACGCACTGTCTGACCAACAGTTGGAAATGTCATCAGTGTTGGTTCGGGCGAGCGTCAGGTACATGCCGTCCACAGGATCTGGGACCAGGTCCATGGCCTCTCTTGGAATGGTGTACGAACACTTCTTGAGAAATCCACATCCCTTGTCCGAAAGCACGCAATAGATACCAAGGGTATCCTTTACCTTGTCTTGCGCATCCTTTGTGTATGCAAAAAAGTTCACGTAAATCTTTTCACTTCCGCCCTCTTTCCAACTTATTTCAAGCGGCTGCGATCTTTCCGGGTTGTTACAAAAACTTCCCAATGGAGGCGGTAAAAAGGGTTCGGGTTTCTTGGGTCCTGTAGTCGCGCCGGAAAATCGTCCGATCTCTGTTCCCCCTTGCCCGTTATCCACGCTTATCAGGTCGCCTTCGGAAAACAAGGTCTCGTTTTTCTGGTCCAACGGGCTCTTGTAATAGAAGAAGCCGTGTTCATCGCTCCAAACACGGTCGAGGAACAACTCCCTGTCCTTGACCTTAACAGTTATCCTGCCGGCATCCAGAGTATCCACAGGATCTATCTGGTCCGGCGGGGTAATATCCAGGTTCAAAAAAGCCTTGCACTCGTTATTGGACCAGGCAGGTTTCCGTTCTTTCGGATTAACGGGCTTTACAGCGAATCCGGCTCCCAGGTTAGCCGCCTTCTTGGTTTCGAAAAGATCCCTTGCATCGAATACAGTGATGCCGCCGAAATACCCGGGCTTATCCGGGCAAGCCAGGCTGGTCTCTTCCTCATGCAATGCCTCGGGCTCAGCGTCATATTTCGATTCGGCCGGACCGTCTCTTTCCAAGAGATCATGTCGCTCCGCGGTTTCTCGCTCGGCCTTGAATTCCCTGTCCGCAGAATCACCGTCAATTGACTGCTCATTCTCATTTTCCATAGAATCCACTATATCCATGGCATCCTGCGTTTTTTCTTTACCATCGATCCAGGCGTCGATTTCCTGTTCACTGATTTTCTCCTGTTCCCGTGTCTCTTGTTTTGTACCAGATGATGAACAGGATGCCTGGAAAACAAGTGGTACCACAAACATTACAGACATCAAACCACGCTTGTCCATTCATCCTCCTGTTTGAATACTTATTATAACACAGATTTTTCGTGGGATAAAAGCGAATCGGCAAAAAAACCGGCCGGCCGGTCCCATAATGTCATGACACGAGGATTAGCCGGCCGGCTGATCCATCTCAGCCGAATCTCATTATCAACATGAGTTGAAACACATTGGTATTCACCCACTTTGGCTTACCCCTACGCTTCGATTCCAGGTCATAGTACAGTCTGAAAAAAAAAGGCCGGCCGAGGAGCAGATCGGCTCCCGCCTTTGCATCGTTCATGTTCATGCGCTTCTCGTCCACGTCCACGCGAATCTCGTCCGCGACCCACAGGCGCAACCAACCAAGATGCGGGTTCAGATGCAGGTCCAGGTTGTTCCTGTACCTATAGAAATAACTTGCCGAATGAGACATCACGAATATCTCGTTGCCGTTCCTGTCGGATATGGACAACGGCCCGAACCTGTAATGAAAAATCAAGTCGATTACCGCCATGTGCCATATCTGGTGATCTTTGTACATCTTGTCCTTATGGGCATAGTAGACCTGTATCTTAAGCCATCTAGCCAAGTCCATGCGAAAGCCGGCAAAGATCTTCAGAAGTACCAAGCCCTTGCCCCTGAACCTCTGCTCGGTTCTGACCATGGGCCTCAATGTAAAAGCCCCTGCCTTTATCACCTCGTAGTCCGTGTCCAGCTTCAACCTGAACTCATTCCCGGCCGCTCCGGCCGGTAAGGTTGTGAACATCATCGGCGCGATTACGAGGATCATCAACAGCCACGAACATGACTTTCCGGACATGACATGCCTCCTCTCACGCCAAAAGCTTCCAGATCATCTTTGCCGCGATTCCAAGAAGAACCACGCCGATAAGCAACTTTACCTGGCGACGTTTCAGTTTCTCCGTCATCAGCCAGGCCCCTACCACTGCGCCGACAGCCGAGCCCACAGCGGTCAAACCCAAAAGCTGGTAACTAACGGCGCCCACGGTTGCATGCCCAAGGAAACCGGAGAATGATGAAAATATTACGATGAACGATGTAGTGGCAGATGCCTTCTTCGGATTGATGCCGAGCCACACCAGTACAGGTACAATGAAATTGCCGCCTCCCACGCCGAGCAATCCTCCAAGAAACCCGGCAAATGCGCCGATACTTACTCCATAGATCACCTGCTTTGTGAAGGTGCTCTCCACCTCTTTTTCCTTGGGTTTGTAGAACAGCATCATGAATGCGGCGAACAGCAAGAAGGCCACGAACCCCCACAAGAGCATGGTCCTGTCCAATACCTGGCTCACCCATGCACCAAGTGGTGACAGTGCGGTAGCCACCACGAGGATTGGAAGCGCAACCTTCCACAATATGAGCTTGGCTTTAATGAAACGATAAGAAGCGAATATCATGGCTATCGAGTTGAGCAATAATGCCGTGGCCATGGCCTCGTGAATGTCTATTCCCAGTGCAAGAAAAACCGGTATCAATATAAAAGCAGCGCCGACCCCTGCAATCGTGAGCAGTGCCGTGAACAGGAAGGTAACACCGCCTGCAATCAGCGAAGTAACCATCACTCCCTCCTCCTCAAAAAAGGTCTCCCCCCGCCACAGTCAAAATCGACCGCGACAGGGGGAGCCGGGGTTGCCGTCAGTTTTCGGCGCCGCTCAATAATTCTTCTTGGCACGGGATGCACACGTGTCTGCCCTTGAATGTCCGGCCGTATATCTCCGAGACCATGTCGCCGCAACGATCACATACAAAGGATTGAAATGAACCGTGCTGTTCCGGCAAATCATGGTGAAAGATATCACCGATTTTGAATATATCTTTGTCTTCAGCGCTCATCACCCGGTCGATCAACGGCTGAACAACCTCATTTGGAACCTTGGATGCAGGAATGCCCTTTTCCCTGTATTCTTTAAAAAACGGCGTTTTCTTGGTTGCGCCCTGAACTTCCGCCCTTGGCACGACCCTGATGGCCCTGCCTGTTGCTTTTTCGACCAGCGTAAGACCGAACTTGCCGTAACCAAGTTGTCGTATGTTCTCCTTGCCGAAGGTGCAGCCTGTAATCATCTGAACGCCGTCTGCATAGCAATGGGCGCAATGGCCTTCGCCAAGTTCCACCAAGGCGAATAATTGGCTGTCCTTGGCCCTTTCCACTCCAAGCCTGTTCATGGCTGCCGCGCCTGCCCTCAGGCCCAGGGGCATGGCGGGGCACTTGTGTCCATGAAGTTTAAACCCGGCTTCCAAGTACTCCTTTGGATCGATCATCTGATTTCCTCCTCTCTGAAGTTAATGTCTTCTGGTTTCCATTTTCATGGTTCAACGCCTTTCACCCGCCAATATAGACAACCGGTGAGAGTCCGGCCTTGATCCCAATCAATACGGATAGCTTTAAAAAGGTAAAAGGCGGAAATGAAAAACCGGATCAACTACAAGGCTTGTCGTCCGGATGCAGCCTGGCGTAGAAGGCCGGCATTGAGTACCTGGAACTTGTGTGCGTTAACGCGATGAAGCACTTCCGATTCCACCAGCCTTGTCAATGCCCTTGAAAAGGTCTCCGGTGATATTCCTACCTGTTCCGCCAATTCATAGCTTGGTTCCGGGAACTCTATTATGGGGAGATCCTTTTCCAGCATGCCTGCCGGCATCAGTGCCACAAGAGCTGCGGCTGTCCTGGAAACAGCGTCGCGCCGCGACACATCGTCCAGTTTTTTAAAAGCCTGTCTTAGGCGTTTGCCAAGCATTGACAGGAGCAAAAGGGCGAGGGTGGAATCTTGAGCCAGAGCTTCCCGAAGCTTGGAACGTGACATTACCCTGGCATTCACCTTGTCCATCGCAACCGCCGTGGCAGGGTACGACCCGCCGTCTATGAAAGGCATGAAACCGAAAACATCATTGGGGCCGAAAACATATATCAGTATGGGTTTTCCGGAATCCAGGTAATGCATAATTTTGACCCGGCCCTTATCAATGACCACCAGTCTCCCGTCCGTATCTCCCTCGTTCCAAAGGACATGTCCTTGTCCATACTCTCGCTCCTGCAGATAGGGTTTCAACGCCTCAATAAGAATGTCACTCTGGTCGACCACGCTGTCCAGATCGACTTTCGGATTTTTTTTCTTATTTATCATAACCCCTCCAACGTGAATAAAAATGATTAGAAATGTTGACTGAACATTAGTCAAATCTCGTCTCTTTTTCCGGCTTTTTGTTCATTTTGGAAGTTCCCGGTTATTTTAGACAACTCCGGGACCACGTTAACCCGCATCCGTGCTGATCATTCCCGGCGGCCGTCCTAGCCCGATCATCGGAGGACAATGGCTTTCTCCATCATCACCATAACTCCATTGCAGCTTGAACTTTGTCAATCTTTATTGCGCACGCACCTGACATTGTTGCCCCCAATCTTTTCCACCCATCCCACTGATCCGATATTAAAATGCACCAGCATGGCATTCCCGGCAGAGTCATACAGAGTAGTCGACGACCACTGTGAACCCGTGGTTGTGTTTGGGAAGAAAGCAGTGTCAATGCTCGGCCCGTATTTTCTGTAGTCCACTATGGATTGAAGTTCCTTTTCATCAGGCAGTCGCCAATCATCGTGTCCGGCCCAACTCGATCCCTCGCATCCGATAAGAGCATCTCTCCAGACAAAGGATGATGGTTCGCCTGCCGCGCAATCCAAGCCTGATTGACCAAGCAAACATCCCTGCCACTCCAGGCCGGTCACTGCGTCGTCCACAACCGGTTGATTCTGTACAGGCTCCAACCTGGTAAACCTGTTAGACACAAAGACCCTGGGATTGTTGCGCACACAGATTACGTACCTGGAAGTGTTCTTTTCCTCTATACCGAGCATGGCGTTGTACGTGTAAACGTACCATGCATTGCCCGGATCCAACCTGCCGGTCGTGGAGGTCCAGAACCTGCCTGATGGAAGCCCTGGAAATGCGCCCTGGTTTACTGATGGATTTTTTTGGCCCAGGTCCATTATCGAGTAAAGCTCGTGTACACCCGGCAACCTCCAGTCGGTCTTCCCGCCCCAATCCAAGCTGTCACAATATGAAACGGCATACTTCCAAAACTTGGTGTCAACTTGTCCGGAGTCACAGGATTCACCGTAAAGGCCTGCTGCGCAAGCCGTCCACTCAAGCCCGGTAACATTGTCATGCACTATAAACTCACCGGCCCTCCCCTCGATCCCGTTGAATCTGTCGCCGGGGCCATGGCCTACATCCCACCCGTACTGGGCATCCTGCCCGCAGAACGCGGTGGTCTGGCATTCGCTTGTTCCTGCCGTGCCCGGGCAGGTAGACAGCTCTTCGGTCGAGCCGTAGCACTTGGTTAATCCTGTGTCCGGTAATGCATCAAAGTCATTCGGTCCTGGAACATTACATGTAGAGGTTCCACAACCAGGAGAAATGCACTTCCCTGAAACGCAAATGTCGTAAGCCCTGTCCGGGTCGGTCGTCCTGCTGCACGGCGTGAAATCCGGTTTGCCGGCACATTGCTGATCAGGCGCTTCGCAGGTTTCCCATGAGTCAGAGCAGACCTTTGATTCGAGTGTGCAGTCCAAGCATGCGGTACCGCAATGATCATTGGTGTTGCAGTCCAAGCACGACCCCAGTATACAGTACGTTCCAGTACTACATCCATCACACGATGCAGAATTACCATTTGATATACACCGCTCTTCCTGATCACACGACTGGAAAAGAGTCCAGGCCCCATCTTTCTCCTCACCCGTACATCCCGATTCAGAACCAGTACAGTGCTTTTCCCATGTCTTTACCAGGATATCTCCACCACAACCTGTTTTGCTGCACTCGTACTCCTGCCACGAGTCACAGACATG
>JAADFL010000032.1 GCA_013152945.1 Deltaproteobacteria bacterium
AAGTAAGCCGGTACCTTTTCCAGGTCTTTCTTGTTCCTTGATGGCATGATAATGGTCTTCACGCCTGCATGCCTGGCGGCTATTACCTTTTCCCGTATTCCTCCGACCGGCAACACGTTTCCAATCAGCGTGATTTCTCCTGTCATGGCGAGCCTGGGCTGCAGCGGGCGGTTCGTCAGCAATGAAATGATCGCGGTTACAATGGTAACACCTGCACTGGGACCGTCCTTGGGCACTGCACCTGCCGGGAAATGCACGTGAAAGTCATGTTTTTTCAGCATGTCGCCGTCTATGCCGAGTTCAGGCGCAATGGACTTGACATATGAAAAAGCAAGCTGTGCCGACTCACTCATCACGTCACCAAGTTGACCGGTGAGCTTGAACCTGCCGTTTCCGGGCATCATGGATGCCTCGATGAACAATATGTCTCCTCCAAAAGGCGTCCATGCAAGGCCTGTTGCAACCCCGGGATCGAGATCCCGTACCGCGAACTCGCTTTCGAACACGGGCGGGCCCAGGTAATCCGCAACATTCTTGGTGGTAATGGTTTGCTTTTTTTTCTTGCTTACTTTGCCTTTTGCTATCTTGGTCGCAATCTTACGACAGACCTTGCCAATCTCTCTCTCGAGATTTCTTACCCCTGCCTCCCTCGTATAGTCCATTGCAATTTTCTTCAGGGCTGCATCGGAAAAGCTTATTTGAGAAGAGTTGATGCCGTTTTCTTCCCTCTGGCGTGGAACCAGGTAACCGGAAGCTATCTTAACCTTTTCTTCAACGATGTACCCTGAGAGCCGTATAACTTCCATCCTGTCCAACAGGGGCCGCGGAATGGTTTCGAGCTGGTTGGCCGTTGTAATAAAGAAAACCTGGGACAGGTCGAACGGCACATCCAGGTAGTGATCGAGGAAGTTGTTGTTTTGTTCCGGGTCAAGGGCCTCGAGCAGGGCGCTGGAAGGATCTCCCCGCCAATCCGAACCCACTTTGTCGATCTCGTCGAGCATTATCAACGGATCCCTGGTGCCTATCCTTTTAAGAGTTTGCAAGAACTTTCCGGGCATGGCACCCACGTATGTCCGGCGGTGTCCCTTTATTTCAGCTTCATCTCTCATTCCACCCAAAGAGAATCTGAAGAATTTTCTTCCGAGGGCCTCGGCAATACTTCGCCCGAGAGATGTCTTGCCCACGCCGGGCGGGCCTGCCAGGCACAGTATGGGTCCGTGCTTGGCTGCATTGAGTTTTCTAACTGCAAGGAACTCCAGGATTCTGTTCTTGACTTCTTCGAGGCCGTAGTGATCGCGATTTAGTATGCGTTGTGCTCTGTTTATATCCACTTTGCCGGCACTTGTCTTCGCCCAGGGAAGATCGCAGAGCCAATCCAGGTATGTCCTGATGACATTGAATTCGGCTGATTCAGGAGAGAGCAGCTTCAAGCGGCCCAGTTCCTCCTTTGCCCGTTTTTCCGCTTCCCGGGGCATCTTGGCTTTCTTGATCCTGTCTTCGTACACATCCGATGCCAGGCTCCTGGAATCCTTTTCTTCCCCAAGCTCCTTTCGTATGGCCTTGAGCTGTTCCCGCAGGAAGAATTCTTTCTGATTCTTTTCTATTTTCTCCTGTATTTCCTTTTGTATTTTCTTGCTGATCTCCAGTTTGTTGAGTTCGCCCATGAGGAATTCCAAGCCTGCTTTGAGCCTGGCATTGACATTCAGCTCGGCCAGGAGTCTTACCTGTTCCTCTTTTTTCAGCCCGAACTGGGATATGACGAAATCCGCGAGATGTCCCGGTGAATCCAGGTTCAAGGCTGCGAGCACTGCTTCGTTCGGGATTTTCGGATTTCCCTCTACAAACTTCTGTACCACTTCCTGGATTGCGCGAGTCAATCCGTCCAACTCCTTGGTATCGTGGATCCGGTCTTCCAGGTGTTCCACGTCGGCAACCAAGTAAGGTTGTCTTCGAACCTCCTTGACAGGTCTACTGCGTTTCATGCCCTGAACTACCAAGGTGATCCTTTTATCCGGCAATTGTATTTTCTTTAATATCTTTGCGGTTGTTCCAATGTCCGGCAGCTCCGAGATTTGAGGATTGGGACTGGTGCCGGCTTTTGCCGGGACAAATAATATGAAATCGCTGTTTGCAGTGGCCGAGGTCACAATTTGAAGCAACGGCCCGTCATCCATGGGAATAGGTACCATCATGCCCGGGAATAGGACGATGTCGGGAAAAGGAAGGACGAAGAGTCTTTTTGGCAGACTATCCTCGATTCTCGCCAGGCTTTGCAGGTCTCCTCCCGCCATGGTATCCGGACCTATTATATCGTCCGGTTCCCTCGGATTTTTGGAATCCGTATTATCCCGTGCCCCTGAAGCTTTGTTCTTGTTTTCTTTCTCGCTCATCGCCCTCTCCGGCTTTCGAAACTGATTTTTTTGGTCGAAAAGAACCGCATATCTTGAAATAAGGTCGAAACCGTGGTTTGTCAACGGACAATATTGCGTGTTATTGAATTCAACCTTGGAGAGGAGCCGAAAAAGGAGTCACAAATGCATGTTGCCAGAGTCATTTTGGCCGGCGCAAAGAGGTATGAACGGCAAGAACTGGATGTTGCCCTGGAAAAGGTCTTCAACGGACTGGGTGGAATACAAAAATTTCTTCCGGGCAACGGCAAGACCGTGCTGCTGAAGCCGAACTTTCTCGTGCCAAAGAGAGAAGAGTCCGCAGTTACAACTAATCCGCATTTTATTGCGGCTGTTGCAAGGATGGTTCGAAAACACCACCAGGGGCCCATATTGGTGGGTGACGGGCCGGGTCTGGGAACAGCCAACCTCGTGGCGAAGAAATTGAATCTACACGACCTGTTGGAGCCGTACAATGTAAAAATAGTGGATTTCATAGAAACCCTGCCTGTAAAAGGAGGCGGTGATTTCGGGCCTATGGACTTTGCAAAACCCCTGGTGCAGGCTGATGCGGTCATCAACCTGCCAAAGGTGAAAACACACGGGCAGATGTATTTCACCTGTGGAGTCAAGAACTGTTTTGGCGCTTTTGTGGGCCTGGACAAGTCGAGGTTGCACCTGACCGCCGGCAGGGATTACAGGACGTTCGCCAGGTTGCTGATAGAGACATGGAAGAGGGTCGCGCCAGTGCTTACCATTGCAGACGGTGTTACGGCATTGGAAGGCAACGGGCCGGGCAACGGTGACCCCAGGTTCCTGGGCCTTATTGCCGGTTCCGGCAATGCCATGGCATTGGACAGGGTAATAGCGGAGATCCTCGGATTCGATCCATCGGGTATACCCGTACTTGCAGAAGCGAAGACCATGGGCGAACCTTTTACCGACCTTCCGCAAATCCAGGTAATGGGTGATCCCCTGGATATGTTCAAAGTCAAGGACTTCAAGCCGGCAATTGATGTCTCGCCGGTGTACAATGCCAATCTTCCGGGTTTCGTCGCTGATTTCATGAGAAAATACTGGACCAGCAGGCCCGTGGTAAATCATGGCAAGTGTACAAGGTGCGGCCAGTGCGTGAAGCATTGCCCGGCGACAGCCATGGAAATACGGGCCGGCCGGCACAATAGGTCCGAGTCATTGCAAATCGATCTCGATGCATGCATTCGTTGTTTCGTCTGCCAGGAGATTTGTCCCGAAGGCTCAATCTCGGTTGCTAAGGGGCCTTTGCTCAAGGCCTTTGGCTTGGGGGAAAGCCTGCTGATGAAGACTTCCAGGAGATTGGGATTGCACTGATGCTGGTTCTCGAGGACATCTGGGTGACACTCGGAGCAAGGGACGTACTCAAGGGAGCATTCTGGCACATAGGTGCCGGGGAAAGGGTCGGCCTGGTCGGAGTAAACGGTGCAGGCAAAACCACGTTGCTTAATGTTGCCGCAGGAAAACTGGCTCCGGACAAGGGTCGAATTCATAAAAAGAAAGGCTGGAGAATCGGCTTATTACCCCAAAGGGGTCTTGTACATGGAGGGTACAGTGTAATTGAAGAAGTTGTGGGTTCTGCGTCCGAGATAGGGCGAATTGGAAACAGGCTCGCGGAAATCGCTTCATACCTCGAGGATGTCGGATTATCCGGGGAACAAAGACGGATCCTGCTCGATGAATACGGTGAACTGGAGGCCAGGCTGTCTTTGCTCGGAGGATACGATATCGAGTCAAAGGCTGAATCCGTGCTTGAAGGTTTGGGCTTTACGGGTGATTCAAAGCACAGGCCATGCAGCGAGTTCAGCGGGGGATGGCAGATGCGTATCGGTCTGGCAAAATTATTGTTGCAATCGCCTGACGTGTTGCTCCTGGACGAACCCACCAATCACCTGGATCTTTATTCCAGGGACTACCTCGAGGAATTCCTGGATTCGTATAAAGGGGCCGTGGTGCTCGTAAGTCACGACAGGTATTTCCTGGACGTACTGGTCAAGAGAGTAACAGAGGTCGAAGGCGGCAGGCTGAACGAGTTCAAGGGCGATTACACGTATTACGAGAAAGAGAAAAGGGAAAGAATTTCAAGGGCAAGGGCGAATTATGAAAGAAAACTTGAAGAGATCGAGAAACACAAGAGGTTTATTGAGAAATTCAAGTACAATGCATCAAGATCCTCCCAGGTACAGAGCAGGGTAAAATATCTCGAAAAAATGGAGAAACCCGAGCCTCCATCCAAGTTGCCCAAGGTTATACGTTTCAATTTGCCCGGAACGCGAAGGTGCCCGGCGATCGTGGCCCGGCTTAAAGGCATAACCAAGTGCTATGGTGAAAACACGGTTTTTGAAGATATGGATTTCATTGTTGAGAGGAAGGATCGAATCGCACTTCTCGGCAGAAACGGCGCAGGTAAGACCACGCTGATCAAAATGCTGGCGGGCAAGGAGACTTTTCAGTCCGGACAAAGGCATCTTGGCAAGGGAGTCACGCCTGATTACCTGGCCCAGGATGTATCATCCGTGTTGGACCGGTCAAAGACGGTTATCGGGGTCTTACTGGATATGGCGCCGTATGATTTGGTGCCGAGGTTGCGTGATTTGCTCGGGGCGTTTTTGTTTACAGGGGATGACATTGAAAAGCCTGTATCCGGGCTCTCAGGAGGTGAATTGACGAGGTTGGCTATTGCCTCCATGTTATTAAGACAGAGTAATTTCTTGCTTCTTGACGAACCGACGAATCACTTGGACCTGGCTTCGAAGGAGGCCTTGATGAAGGCACTGGATACTTACGATGGAACATTGGTCTTTGTGAGTCACGACAGGTATTTCATAGATCGATTGGCCACGAAGGTCGCGGAAGTAGGGCAGGGCGGGGTTAAAATGCATCTGGGCAACTATAGTGATCTGCTTTCCGGGAAAAAGGAGGGATTTGCTTCCGTTTACAGGGGGTCAGACAATATTGCAGGGGAAGGCAGGATCTATGACCTGGAAGACGGTAAAAAACAATCCGTGTCCGTGGATTCGACAGCCAAGCAGAAAAGGATTGCAGCAAGACAGAGGGAAAAACAGAACAAGCGTGAAAGACAGCGCAGGCAAAGACGAATAGCCATGTTGGAGAACAGGATATCCGAACTGGAAGAGCAACTTGATGAGATTGAAAAAAAGATGTCTTCATCCAAGGTAGCGACCGATTCCGTGAAGCTGAACGAGCTTCATAGGACAAAGGTCGAAATCGAGCAGGAGATTGACGAACTCATGACCGAGTGGACAAGGCTTGGCAATGAGTATGAAGAATCCTGTCTGGAATGAGCAGACCTGCCGGCTTGCATTGGTTTGGCATAGTCTCGATGAAAAAGGTGAAAAGGAGTGCGAAATGAAGGAATACCAAATGTACGAGATAGAGAGAGATGGACACGTGGCGATCGTGTACCTTGACAGGCCTGAAAAGAGAAATTCTCTGGGCCGGGCTTTCTGGAACGAGTCTGCCGGCCTGTTTAATGAATTATCCGATGACAAGGAAATTCGTGCGGTCGTCCTGGCAGGCAAGGGAAGGAGTTTTTCATCCGGGTTGGACTTGTCCGAGGTTGCTGTCATGTGCCCTGAAGCGGTACAGAACAACGGCGGTGCAGCCGCACGTATGGCGGTCAAGAGTTTCATTGAAAAGGGACAGGCTGCGACAAGCGCACCCGAGAAATGCCGAAAACCTGTCATAGCTGCCGTCCACGGGCATTGCATCGGCGCAGGGTTGGACCTTGCCGCTGCCTGTGACATACGTGTCTGCACCGGGGATGCGGTTTTTTCCTTGAGAGAGGCCATGATGGGGATAATAGCTGACGTAGGTGTGCTGCAACGTCTGCCACGAATAGTCGGCCAGGGATGGACCAGGCAGATGGCATTTACAGGACAGGATGTGGATGCCGGGCTTGCTCTTGAAATGGGCCTCGTAAACCGGGTTTTCAAGGACAAGGATGAGATGATGGAACAAGCGATAGGCCTGGCAAAGAGAATCGGGCAGGCTGCGCCCCTGGCTGTCCAGGGAGCAAAGGAAGTATTGAACTTCAGCACGGGACGGCCCGTGGAGGATGGCCTTGCTTTCGTGGCAAGTCGGAGCGCCATGGTACTTCCTTCGGAAGATTTGATCGAGGCCTTTGCAGCTTTCCTGGAGAAGAGGAAGCCTGCTTTCAGTGGAAGTTAGAGTCATTGCCGATACTGTTCTTTGCATACCGCAGGCTTGCAGCAATTTCCCCAAAAATTCTTGATATTGGAAATGGTTCTCAATATTGAATGAAAAATGTGCGCAAAAAAAGGAAAACTGAAAAGATCAAAAAAGGAGGCAAATCATGCAGCCTGGCGACTCTGTTCGAATCAAGGAGCTTGAAATAGCGAATCGTTTCGTATTTGCACCAATAAAGACGGCATTGGCCGGGACCGGAGGGGAGCCGGGTGACGATAGCAGGAGATTCTATGCAAGGATTGCAGGTGGTGGAACCGCACTAGTGACAATAGAACCGGCGGCAGTCGATACCCTGGGCCTGGAGCATCCGAAACAATTGCGCCTGCATGAAGATTCCCGTATAGAAGGCATTGCAAGACTGGTGGACACGATTCATCAAAAAGGCGCCAAGGCAATGATACATTTGAACCATGCCGGCAGGGCGGCCAATCCCAAGGCTTCAGGAAACGAACCAATAGCCCCAAGCGCAATGGTTTGCCCGGCTACGAATATACAGGCGCGTGAAATGAGTGTGGACGAGATCAAGAAAATTCCGGATTTATTTGCATCCGCCGCGCGCAGGGCCGTATCCGCAGGAGCAGAGGCCATCGAAATTCAATTCGGACATGGGTACCTGTTGAGCCAATTTTTTTCAGAGCGGACTAACAAGCGGCAGGACGAGTGGGGTGGTGATGAACGTGGCAGGTTGCGGTTGCCCAGGTTGGTAGTGGAAGGGGTGCGGGCTGAAACAGGCAGCATACCGGTATTGGCGCGTATTTCAGGAAAAGAGTTCGTGGAAGGAGGACTTGAACCCGGCAACCTGGCGCCTTTGTTGAAAATGCTGGAAAATATGGGTGTGGCGGCCTTACACGTTGGAATGGGCAATGCCTGCGACAGCCCTCCATGGTATTTTCATCACATGTCCTTGCCCCGGTCTGCCCAGGAAGATGTTTTGTCCGCAATTCGCAAGAACACGAGTTTAAAGATCATAGCTGTAGGAAGGCTGGGAAATCCTGACAGGATCGGTATGATTCTTGAGAAAGGCCTTGCAGATATGGTGGCGCTGGGCCGTCCATTGTTGGCCGATCCGGAGTTCGTATCCAAATTACTTCAAGGCCGGGAAGAGGAAATAGCATATTGTGGGGCCTGTCTCCAGACCTGCCTTGCACATGTCAAGAAAGGAAAGCCCATAATGTGTGCCTTGAATCCCTGGACCATACTGCAACCCCTGAAGAATGGAGACGGACAGAAAAAGGTCCTGGTTGTTGGAGGCGGACCGGCCGGTATGGGGGCGGCCTTGGGAGCTGCAGAGCAGGGACACAATGTCGAACTGGTCGAACAGGCGGTCGAGCTTGGAGGCCAATTTGCCTTGGCCGTCAAGGCTCCGGGCAAGGCTATGATGGAGGCAATGGTAAAGAGCTTGCGCAAGAGAGTAGCGAAGGAATCCGCAGTGGAGGTCGTTACCGGCACAAAGGCTGATTCTGATTACATCAGGAAAAAGAATCCGGATATGGTGGTGTTGGCAAACGGCCCGGCTCCCAGGATACCGGAGATTCCCGGAATAGATGAACAACACCTTCTGACCGGAATCGAGTACTTCGAGAATCCGAACCGGGTTAAAGGTGAGCGGGTGCTTGTCATTGGTGCGGGTATGGTCGGCATGGAGGCTGCGGAGCAGCTTGTCAACTCCGGGAAGGAAGTGGTGGCGACCAAGCGTGGTGACGAAATCGCGCCTGACATGGACCCTATTAGCCGGGCGCTTATGAAAAAGCGCATTGCCGGCAATGACCGTTTACAGGTGATGACCGGTACAACAGTGCTGAGCTTTGAAAAAAAATCGGTCAAATTAAAGAAAGGAGATGACGTAATCTATCTCGCTCCTTTTGATACAGTAATATCGGCAGCCGGCATGGAGCCTGATGAAAGCCTTTATAATGCGTTGAACGACGAACCTTTCAAGGTGCAACTGGTGGGTGATGCAAAACAGCCGGGTTCGATTGAAAAGGCATTTTGGGATGGTCTGGTTACAGGGCGGGGGATCTAGAACATGGAATATAAATATGCATTCCATGATTCCGAATCGAAGAAAAATGGAGGTTCCGGGCGGTACTAGGCAAAGGTTGAGGCATCTTCACTTTTTGCCATTTTGGTGTTGTTCGCGGTTTCTTCCGAATTGCTCAAAGGTCGAGGTTCGGGCGGGGCCACTGCCCTGATGGTGTCCCAAGACCTGCATTGGGGGCACTTCCACAACATTTCATTGGTTTCCAGCCCGCATTTTGCGCACTGATAAGTTTTCCTTCCCTGATCGAGCCTATCCAGCAAAGACCGGTATTCATCCAATGCCTCGTTGATACGGTTCTCGGCAAGCAGGGCGGTTCCAAGACTTTTTCGTGCCTCCAGACTTGTTGGATTGAGTTCTACCGCCTTTCGCAGCTCGGCTATGGCTCCAACAGGATCGCCTTTTTTGTAAAGGTATCTGCCAAGAATAAAATGAGCATTAGGGTCTTTGTCATGCTTTACAAGGACTTCCCGTAAAGTCTTTTCAAGGGTTTCACTCCTGCCCAAACGCTCGTAAGCTTGCTCCAGCCTGCTGAACACCAGGTTGGCGAACTGCGGGGCCACTCTCATTATCCTTGTCCAGGCTGCAATGGCCGCCCTCACATCTCCCTCGTCGAGATGGAGTTCACCCATTGACAACATTGCATCAATACAAGCCGGGTCTATTGAAAGAGCCTTTTTGAAACATTTCTTTGCGCTTGACAAGGCATTCTCTTTCATCTTTTGTCTGCCGAGTTCGGCCTGCAGGTGAGCCAACACGTTGTCTTCCTTGTGTCCCCCGGCCTTGGCCAGGCGTTGGCGTATGGAAAAAGCCTGCTCCCAGTCCTTGATCTCTTCATACAGTTCTGCCAACTCGCTCATCACGTCCCGATTATTCCGGTCTTTTGAAAGGACCTCTTCAAAGGTCGCGACAGCTCTCTTTACGAAACCGGCCTTTTTGTAATCCATGGCCAGGTTGAAATAAGCCTGCATTTGTGTTTTCTCGTCGAGTCCCGGCCGCAGGATGATATTTTGATGTATCCTGATTGCTCGATCTATTTCTCCTTTTCGCCTGAAAAGGTTGCCCAGGGCAAAGTAGATTTCCACGGTTTCCGAATTAATCTGGACGACCTTGGTTAGTTCCTCTATGGCGGCATCATGGTCGTTTTCGAGGATATAATTTACACCTCTAACATATGCCCTTTTTTCCAACTCGTGGGCATCCGCCTTTTTCCTTTTTCCGGCTCTGTGGATTGCCTTGGTCATAAGAAATGCGATTACCAGGCCCGTGATGAGCGCAGCCGCAATCCACGGCCCATGAGTTGCGAGTAGGTTCAAGACTGCTCTCCGCCATCACGGCCGGATTCCTGATGCAAAACAGGCTGGTTGGCCGCCAAGTCTGAAACAGGCACTACTTCACCTGTCAATGCCAGGTTCCTTGTCCTTGTTATCTCCATTTCCAGCGCCTTGATCTTGTTCCTCAACTTTTTGACCCTGCCCTTGTGACGAAGCCACTGCGTGAGCAATGCGATAAGTCCCACTGCAATTCCGGCGACCAGGGCCAGTAGGATGGCAGCCCCCAGGGGCATGGGACGTGATCGTAAGATCCAAAAGTCGAGAATCGCCGGTTCCGAATTTTCCCGGATGAACTCGAATGCAGCAAGTCCGAGCACGGCACCCGACAGTAATAAAGTGGAAATCTTGATAACACCCATTATCGTGTGCTCCCTATAATTTGTTTGAAGTGGGGGCTCAATTTTTTATAGGTTGCAGCCAATCCTTCGGAAATTACACGGACCGCCCCGATTACCGGCATCATGTTGTTATCACCGTTCCACCTTGGAACAATATGAAAATGCAGGTGTTCTTCCAACCCTGCACCAGCCACCCTGCCGAGGTTGAAACCCACATTGAAACCGTGGGGCCCAATGGCGTTCCTCAAGGCTGAAACAGATTTCCTGACGGTTTCCGTAAGATCCTGATATTCCTCGATTGTCAGTTTCAGCGGATCTCCCTCGTGTCTGAACGGTGCTACAAGTACATGGCCGTTGGTATACGGATATTTATTGATTATCACGAAACAATGCCTGGACCTGGCTAATATGAAAGTCTCATCGTCATTGTTTAACTTCGGGTATTCACAAAGGAAGCATGCCTTCTCAGCGGGCTGATCGATGTACTCCATGCGCCATGGCGCCCAGAGTGTTCCTCCCATATCTTTCTTTTGCCCCGCTACCCGGAAACCGGCTCAGTCTTTTGGATCCGAGTCGGCCGAAGGTTCCCCTGCGGATTCGTCGCTTGACTGTAATTTTTCTTCTTCCTCCTCCTCCTGAACTTTCAGACCACCCAATTTGTCACCCAGCAACGAACCAAGAGTAACCGAGTCACCTGATTTGGATTCAAGGTATTCTTTTACCTTTTCTCCTTCTGCAATTCCTTTTGCGGAAAGAGCAATCCTGCGTTCTCCCCTGTCAGCCGCAAGTATTTCAGCAGTGATATAATCGCCTGCCTTGACCACGCCCTTTTCATCATCCGATTTGTTCTGGGACAGATCCTGAGGCTCTATGATGCCTTCGATCCCCCGTTCCAGCTCTACGAATGCACCATAATCACCGACCTTCAATACCTTGCACGTAACCACCCGCCCTATGGGATACTTCTGTGGGATGGAATCCCAGGGGTCATCGGTCAGTTGTTTTATTCCCAGAGAGAATCTTTCATTTTCGACATCGATGTTCAACACCACCGCCTCAACCTCCTCGCCCTTGGTGAACAATTCACCGGGATGCTTCACGCGATAGGTCCAGGAGATATCGGAGATGTGCACCAAGCCGTCGATACCCTCTTCAATACCGATGAATATGCCGAAATCCGTAATATTGCGGATTCTGCCTCTAATGATAGATCCTACAGGGTACTTACTCGTAAGCAAAGTCCACGGGTTGGGCTCAACCTGCTTCATGCCGAGGCTTATCCGTCTGTTGTCATTGTCGAGATCGAGTACGACCGCCTCTATGGTGTCGCCGATTGCAACTACTTTTGATGGGTGCTTAACCCGCCTGGTCCATGACATCTCCGAGACGTGGACCAAGCCCTCTACGCCTTCTTCGAGTTCGATAAATGCCCCGTAGTCGGCCAAGCTTACAACTTGCCCTTTTACTTTTGTGCCCGGCTTGTATCTTTCCGGTACCAACTCCCATGGGTCGACGGTAAGCTGCTTGATTCCGAGACTTACCCGTTCGGAATCCGGATCGAATTTCAGGACTTTGACGTCGACTTCCTGTTCTTCTTCCACAACATCCTTTGGGTGATTCACTCTTCCCCAACTCATGTCGGTAATGTGCAGCAATCCGTCTATACCACCAAGGTCCACAAAGGCCCCGTACTCGGTTATATTCTTGACCCTGCCCTTGAGAACCGCTCCTTCTTCGAGTCTTTCGAGTGTTGCCTTTTTCTTGGCCTTCTCTTCTTCCTCCTTCAAGGCCCTGTGTGAAAGCACGATGTTGCCACGTTTTTTATTGAACTTGATTATTTTGAAGTTACGTTTTTCGCCGATGAGCTTTTCCAGGTTTCTTACAGGCCTGGTATCGACCTGTGAACCAGGCAGGAAAGCCTTTACGCCTATGTCTACGGACAATCCCCCTTTGACCCTGGATACTATGGTTCCCTCGATAATTTCTTCATCTTCATAGGCTTTTCCGATCTCATGCCAAATTTTCAGCCGGTCGGCTTTTTCCTTGGAAACCTTGCAGCTACCTGTTTCATCTTCGCATGACTCCAAAAAGACCTCGATGTTGTCGCCCTCCTTGACATTGATGTTTCCATCGACGTCCTTGAATTCGTACAATCGGATTATCCCTTCGGACTTGTAACCTATGTCTACCCATACCTTGCCGCCGCTCGAGTCCTTCTTGTCCTCTTCGATCTTGAGAACAACTCCCTTTACAATGGAGCCCTCCTGGAACTGCATCCTCGTTGAGTACGAACTTTCGAATAGCTCTGCGAAGTTTTCCTCGCCGGTTTCTCCCGTTTGATTTTCTTCGGTCATTTCCATTTTTCCTGTCTTTTCCTGATCCGTCATAAAAATCTCTCTAGCTCCTTTTCAAAGTAAAAATTTCCGGAGCCGAAAAACCGGCCACGGGCGGGCGTTCTCTTGTTCCCGCGAATCAAAGGTTATCTAAATACCCGACTACTACCACGATAGTCAAGGACTGCTTTCGGCTTTCTCGATTTGTTGTATGATATTTTTAATTTGTTGCGAGTCCCTGGCGCCGGGTTTCAATCGCAGGTATTTCTTGTAATAGGCCTTTGCCGTTTTCATTTTTTGTTGGCCCATGTAACATGTGCCCAACTTCTTATATGCATTGGCCATGTTCTTGTTATACTTGATGGCCTTCCTGTAATTCATGATAGCCGCCTTTATCTCGCCTTGCAGAAATAGTTCATTACCTTTCTTATAATAAGCTATTGCTGATTTTATTCTGCTCGTACGGGCAATTCTTGAACCATGACGTTTTTTCTTCTTGTGCACGGAACTTTTCGAGCCGGGGGGAGAAATATTTGCATTGGCATTGGAGGCATGGAGGTCTTGCTTGGATTCGGTTCCTTGCTTCCCGGAAGAGCCGGCCTGCTGTTGCGTGCCATTATTGACATGCCCGCTGTTCCTATTGTCGTTGGATGCAGTCGCATTTGTTTTTACATTTTTTATATCGTTTGCCGCGCCCGTATCAAGGGCCCGGTTTTTTTTGCCGGCAAAAACGAAATAGAGAACGACTACAAGAATTATGGCTGCGATACCCATTCCGGAGAAAATGAGCATCCTGTGTTTGCCTCCTTTGACCGGTACCATTACTGGTTCTTCCGCTGTCAAAGGCGGTGTAGAGGAAGGCGGGGCGGCTTTTACAGCAATAGGAGGCCGCCCTTGACCGTTCATTGTCGGGAAAGGCGTTTCAGTGGAATCCGGTACTCCATCTTGCCCGGTGTCTACTTGGGCAATCGGCTTTTTTGCCGCCGGCAAGGGAACAGGCTTGCTGGCCACCGGAGAACCTATTTTTATCGCCTCGAGAGCTTGTTCAAGTTCGGCCTTGAATTCCAGGGCCGATGATTGTCTCCTGTTCCTGTCTTTTTTCAGGGCCCTCATGCAAACCGTTTCCAAGGGACCTGGAACCTCCGGCCTGATCCTGGAAGGCGGGACCGGTGGTTCGAGCAGGTGTTTCGTGACGATTCCCATTGATGTGGGCGCATGAAAGGGAATGTCCTTGGTAAGCATCTGGTAAAGAATTACACCCAAGCTATAGATGTCCGACCTTGAATCCAATGGTTCACCTTTGGCCTGCTCCGGACTCATGTACTCGGGAGTTCCACACACCACACCTGCCTTGGTGAGATTGGCAGCCGCAATTTCGTCTTCCTGCGGGTCCAGGACTTTTGCTATGCCAAAATCCAGCACCTTGACGAAATCCTCGCCATCCCGTCGTTTTTCGATAAGGATGTTCTCGGGTTTGAGGTCCCTGTGAACGACCTTGTGTTCATGAGCTTCCGCCAAGGCACTACAGACTTGTGAGAGGATGTTGACTATCCTTTTCGCAGGCAAGGGGAATTCGTTTTCTATCAGTTCCCCGAGTTCAATGCCTTCGACGTATTCCATGGCCATGAAAAGACATCCGTCTTCAGCAGTGCCGAAATCTATGATGTTGATGCTGTTGGGGTGATTCAACCTGCTTGCAGCCCTGGCTTCCCTGTGAAAGCGCTTTGCCAAGTCCGGGTCGCCGACCATGTTCTGGTGGAGTATCTTAAGGCAGACTTTCTTGCCCAAGGATATCTGTTCGGCCCTGTACACCTTGCCCATGCCGCCTTGACCAATCAACTCGAGGACAAGGAAATTGTCTTTGATCTTTCGGCCGATATAGGGGTCGGCCGAAGGCTTTTTGGCTGCCTCGACATTTGCCCCGCACCTGGGACAGAAACGTATTCCCTCTTCGATATTGAAATTACATTGTGGACAGGTCGTCACGCCGAATGTACTCCCTTAATGTCCAAGATTCGCCTTTCCTGCCGATGCCCGGAAAGCATGAAAGCAGTCTCTAAAAAAGTCAAGTTACTTACATCAACCACCATGGTTTCATCCATGGAACACATCTTTATATCCTTGTAGAACCGATCCTTCAACAAAAAATTCTTCTTACGTATTTCTCTACTTGACCGGTTGCCTCAGGTTCTGCTAATGACAAAGTTCAAACAGTTTTTTCAGTGCGTGGAGTTTGCACTGTAGCGTCGGAAAAGGGGTGTTTAGATGATCACCTGCCCACAATGTGGAAAAGAAAATGCCGATAACTTCAACTACTGCCTGGAATGCGGGGCGGAACTTGTTCCCAGGCAGCCTGCCGCGGAAACTCAACCAACTGGAACGGAACAGGCTGTACCGCCGGCTGACGAAGACTTTCAGGAGGTCGGCGAAGATTTTGTCGAGCCCATACCTCTGACTGAGGTTAAGAGCCCGCCTCCTAGGGAACAGGGCCAGGAACCAGGATCATCCGGTCCCGGCGCCGGGGAGCCTCCTCCCAAAATTCGTGCTTGTCCGGTTTGCGGCAACCATGTTCCGGAAGGCTTTCGTTTTTGCGGCAAATGCGGAGCACCTATCAATGATGCAGGTACATCGCCCCAAGCCGCTCCGGCTTCAGAACCCGCGGGTCCCATGGGATATCTGGTGCTGATAGAGCCGGACGGCAGCGAAGGAGGGCAATATCCCCTGGAACAGGGAGAAACCGTCTGTGGGAGAATGGAAGGAAAGATTCTGTTTCTCGAAGACGAGTACTTATCGCCTAAACATGCTGTTTTCACCTTTGAGAACGGAAAGCTCGTTGTACAGGACGCAGGCAGCTTGAACGGTATTTTCTTCAGGATACAGGGGGAAGTAGTTATCGAACAGGGTGACAGTTTCAGAATCGGCAAGCAGTTCCTCAAGTTCGAAGATTTGTCCCGTTTAGAGGTGGTGGCATCACCTGATGAGGGAGATGATACCGTGCTTTGGGGCAGTCCGGTGGGGGACATGTGGGGACGAGTCGTACAGATAATTGAGGGCGGACACCGTGGTAATGTTTACTTGCTCAACAAGGATGAGGTTGTCCTTGGAAGAGAAAAGGGAGATATTACATTTCCGTACGATGGCTTTGTATCGGGCAAACATGCGAAACTCTCCAATCGTGGGGGAAATTTTATATTGACCGACCTTGGAAGCAGCAATGGAACTTTTATTAGGCTCCGAAAGCCCAAGGAACTCAAGCAGAACGATCTTCTTCTGGTAGGCCAGCAACTTCTCCGGGTGGACCTGAAAGGATGAAAAAATTTCTTGATTCAATGCGGGCCTCATGATAGCAACACGGTTCTTTAGTTTTTTCGGCTGGTTGTCGAAAGGGAAGTAAGTTTGTTCGATCATTTGTCGCTTTTTCAGGAAGGGAGAGGAGGAAGATGAAAAAATCTGATTTGATCGCGGCCATAGCCGCAAAGGCGAGAATTTCTCATAAGGCGGCCGAGGACGTGGTCAATACAATCTTCGACACATTGAAAAAGGCATTGGCAAGAGGAGAGCGTATCGAACTCCGCGGCCTTGGGTCATTTTCAGTAAAGAAATACGATCCGTATACCGGCAGGAATCCCAAGACCGGTGGAAAAATAGAAGTGAAGGAGAAACGTCTCCCTGTATTCAAAACCGGCAAAGAACTTCAAAAGCGGGTCAATTCCGGCTAGAGGGCTTTTTTTAAAAATTGTCTTGACCCGACAGGTATGCTGATTTTCCTTTCGACGTTCGATAAGCGGAATCAGTGCATTATTCAGCCTATTGATGAGTTGCCTCCGCCCAGGGCCAATGACATTAAGAGAGAAACTGCCATCTCGTAAGACTTGGGTCAATCCCCATCCAATAACAAGAACCGGCGCCAGCCCCTTCGAGAGCGAAGCTGCAACGTGGAAATTACTTTTGGTAAAGACGCAAGAGGCGAATTTTTCATGAGTTATCCGGTGAAGCAAAGACAGGCCTTGCAGATGGGCATACGTGTGCACAAGCGTGCAAACGAAAACCCCAGTGGATCTATGAGAATATTTTTCTAAGCCAGCCGAAGAAATGAGCAAAAAGTCCTTGCCCTTTCAAAGGCGGCGATTGTTTTATCGGGGGCGGCAAAGATCCTGCTTGACTCTCTTTTACAGGGGACCGGTCCTTGGGCTGTGGATATTGTCCTTCGGATGAAGCCGGCGCAGCTTCTTCTCCGGATGAATCAGGCTCAAGCGGTGCATTTACAGATGATGATTGGTGGAGCTGTTTTCTCACAGAATCACCTGTTCCGGTAATGGAAAGCTCTGAAACAACTTTTTTTCGTGTCTCCATGTCCATGGCTTGTACTGTGAGGATACACTCCTGGCTAAGGGAAAACTGTACCGCATAGCTGGACTTTTGCCCTGAAACAGCCTTTTCTCCTGAAATCTTCACGGTGCCCAGGAACTCGTTGTCGTCTATGTTCATTCCTTCACCCTGGAAGACAGGGAGTTCGAACACACCGTCGGGACCGGGAGTCGCCGATATCTTGATATGCTTTTTGAATGGAAGCATGGTGTTCCTGTCAATTACCCTGATACATCTGCCTCCCGGAGCGCCGAGTGAAATGGACATGGGGAGCACGTCCTTGAAAACGAATTTCCTGCCTCCACCATTGAGGGAGCCAGCCAGTAAAGCCGTACCCAGGGCCACAGCCTCGTCAGGGTGCACCGACTTGCTGGGTTCGCGCTTGAAATTTTCGAATATCTTTTCGTGAATCAATGGAAACCTGCTTTGTCCGCCTACGAGAATTATCGCATCCAGGTCCGAAGGCGTCAGCCTGCAATCATTCAACACATCTTTGCATACATCCATTGTTCTATCGACCAGGTCCTGCGTAAGTGAACGCAGTTCATCCACTGTCACTTTTCGTTCAATATTCCATGGCTTTCCGCCGACCTTTGCCACGAATGGGACGTTGATCATGGTATTCGCCACTGTCGACAGCTCGACCTTTGCCGCTTCACATGCTTCGCGCAGCCTTTGCACGACAACCGGGTACCTTGCCAGGTCCACGCCTGTTTCTTCGAGGAATTCATACAGGACCTGGCTCAACAGCCTGTTGTCGAAATCAACTCCTCCAAGAAACGTGTCACCACCTGAAGCCACCACATTGAATTCCGAATCCTTAATTTCCACTATGGAAGCATCGAAGGTTCCTCCTCCTAGATCATACACCAATATGCGCTTGTTCATGTTCTTCTGGAGGCCGTAAGCAAGAGCCGCCGCCGTCGGCTCGCTGATTATTCTTTCCACGTGCAGGCCGGCAAGACGGCCCGCCTCTTTTACCGCGTTTCTTTGCCGTTCACTGTAGAACGCGGGCACACTTATTATTGCTCTGGATACCTTGGAAACCAGGTAATCTTCGGCGACCTCCCTGACTTCCTTTAAAATCAACGATGACACCTCGGGCAGAGTCAGGACTTTATCACCAAGCTTGACTCCTATTCCGTCACCCTGGGTCGGTATTAGTTCATATGTAAAGTACCTCCGTATTTCCTGCACCTTTGGCGAGCTGAAGCGTAGTCCGACCAATCTCTTGGAACCGTACACGGTGTTCCTTGGATTGATGAGCATTTGTCTCTTTGCCGGATATCCAATCAGTATTTCTCCATTTGCATCCACGCCCACTACGGAAGGTATGGTATTATATCCCCTTTTCGAAGGAATGATCCGGGCATGCGCTCCCTCTACCACTGCGCCACAGCTATTGGTGGTTCCGAGATCGATTCCTATTACAGCGTCTTGTTCCGACATCGAAGCTTTCACCATGCCTTCATTGGAGTCGAAGCCATCCCTTGGACAGGGCGGTCGTCACCGCCTCCACCCGTCCGGCTGCCCCAAGTTTCTTATAGATACTCTGTAACCTGGACCTCACCTTTCTCTGGGAAAGCTCCAGGACGTGACTCGTTTCCTTGTTGGATAGACCACGCGCCACCATGGACAAGACGTCTTTTTCCTCTTGGCCCAATGGACATCCATCATCATTGGGAATGCTTGTCTCGAGGCTCCTGAAGAGATTCAGGAAACGCCTTGCTATAACCGGCTGTAACACGCTACCGCCTTCGTGGACGATGCGTATCGCCTCTGCTACCTTTGAAGGCGGAGTCGATTTAAGCACATAGCCGCTCGCCCCGGAACGTATCGCTTCAAAGACCTTGTCTTCGTCTTCGAAGGCGGTCCACACGAGAACTTCCGGCCTGTGCCCCTTTCCCGTGTTCAAATGAGCAAGCATCTCAAGTCCATCCATTCGTAATAGCTCGAGATCGAGCACAACAACGTCGACTTCCAACCTTTCCAACTCATTCAGTGCAGTCTCGGCATCAAGGCTGGAACCAACGAGCCGGATCCATCCAATTGTTTCCAAAACCTTGGACAAGCCTTTCAAGGTTTTGGGTTGGTCTTCTACTATGTAAACCCTTATGCTCAAAACCCACCCTATTTAAACGAGCATAATACTGTTAATTTATTATAAGAACCAGGTAAAAGTCAAAGAATCACCGGTATGAGAATGAATTGTCCCGATTTTTAACCCTATTTTTGTAAAAATACTTCGTTTCCGGTAACCATTAATGTTCCCGCCAATAAGCGGTGGACAGCTTCGAATGGATAATTTATATTTTGCAGGATTGTTGGATAGCTGTACCCTGCTGCCCAAGGAGTGCATTTCGGAAAATCGGCATATGCGAGGAGGTCGGCATGGCGGTTAGGAAAAATTCAAAGATTACGGAAACAAATATTGGCGGTACGGGCCGTATCGTGGCAGAGACCATTATCTCGATAGGCTTTTCAGCCGCCGCTGTTTTCGCTGTTTTCTTTCTGGGATGTTCCGGAAACCCGGGCCAGGGTCAGGTCAAGATGACACTCACGGCCGAACCCGCCTCGATACCTGCCGACGGCAGGAGCTTCAGCCTGATAACCGCCAGTGTCCAGGGGGCCCCGGACGGAAGTTCGGTTGCATTCGGAACCAGCTTGGGCTCGTTCGACCCTGATGTAGCGGACATGACGCAGGACAGCAGGGACCTGGCCGGAGGTATTGCCAAGGTCAAGCTCTATTCGGGTTCAGTAAAGGGAAATGCTACGGTTACGGCAGTGCTTGAAGAGGCGATTTCAAAGAGTATCCAAGTCGAATTCACGGCTACGCCTCAACCTGATCCCAGGAATATCCAATTTTCATGTCAATCGGTCAATATTGCGGGTTTTACCACAAAAGGGGCGCAAATGGAATGTACCCTGGTGGTCAAGGACGAAAATTCGAACCCCCTGCCTTACGATGCACTGATTCCCCTGGTAGAGCTCAAGGCAGAGGCCGGAGGATTTTCCGGACCCCTTGAGCAGGACAAGGACGATTACGAGTCTTCAAATTATATTTTGCACTACGTGTACAAGACAAGCCTGGGCAGCAGACCCGTGGATGTGGAACCGGACCAGGTGTTGGGAGAAGAAAGCAGGAACAAGACCGGAGGCACGGCGAATCCCAGGGACGGGCTGGTTACACTCTTGGCTGTCGTGAAAGGCAGGGAACATTGTGACGGCCAAATCGTGGACAATGAATGCAGTGGTTTTTTCGATGATTTGCCCGAACCCTTTGTCGACGTGGATGACGATGGCGTTTACACACCAGGAGTGGATAAGTTCCTGTACGACCAAGATGGCGACCAGAAGGCCGGCAACGGCAATGGCAAATGGGACCGGGAATGGCCGATAGGAAAGTGGGTAAAAGTGCTTTGGAGCGGCCCGCCGAAAACGGATAATCCGCCTGTGACCGAGATCAGCCCAATGCACGCCAAGATAGAAGATTGCGGTGAGGCCGAATTCTCCGTACAGGTGCTGGATGAAAACCTGAATCCACCTGCGGCAAATGAAGGCGGTGGAGATTTGAGCATAGATGTCGACGGCGGCAGCCTCAAGAGCGGTGTTAGTTCATTGACCTTGCCCAGTACCATGGGGATGGTCATTGATGACAAGACCGGCAAGGTAACTTCGTTTCTGGATCTTCATGATTCCTATAGGATCAAGTTTTTCATTATTGATTCGAACTGTGAGGGAGCCGACAACGACGGCGTTTTTGAAGACGGTTCCGTGACTGTAACCATCTCCAGCCTGTACAAGGGGCCGTATCCGGAATTCGGCAGTGACTATACCCCGGATACATTCGACGATGTTGTGCTCAAAGCCACGCTGAGCGTAGATTAGAGTTGAGCGTAAACTAGTACGAACGTGCACGGAAAGCATGATGAAATTTCGCTTGCTATTGCTTGAGGCTATGCTGGGTATAATTGGGGGAATGCTCCTAAGCGGGATGGGTATATACCTGGAGGCAGAGGGCGTCGGCTATTTTGCTGTTTTAACTGCAGGTGGGGTGCTGGGTTTTCTTCTGACTATTCTGTTCTATTTTTCGTATGCGGCTGTCCGTAAGAAATCACAAGACACTGTGTACGGCCGGGTACTGGATTCTGTTGCATCCGGTGATTTGACCGAAGGAGCCTTGCCTGCGGATTCGGGTGGTCTGGGAGACGAATTCCTTTGGAAACTGAGGGACATGGTTCTCAACTTGAGGCGTGTCGTGGGTAAAGTCCAGGCCGTAAGCGAGAGAGTGAAAGAAGTGTCCACCGAGGTCTCGGAGCGGTCCAGGAACCTCATGGAGGTTTCCAGGAGCCAGACTCGGATCACGGATGCCACTTTTTCCGCTGTTGAAGACATGTTCGAATCTTTGCAAAAGGTCGGCGCGAGTTTGTCGAAGATAGATGATTTGGCAATGGATACATCGACGGAATTGGACGACATGCTCCATTCGATAGACGAGGTCGATCGCGTATTGGGAGAATTATCCGACTTTGTGGCGGAATCTGCGACAGCCGTGCAGGAGATGAACGCCAATATTGCACAGGTGGCGGACAATGCGAAAGACTTGAACATGGTGACTGAAGAAACCGAGGTCTCCATGAACGCCATGGACAGGGATATCGCTTCGGTTGAAAAGAGTGCGAGTGAGGCTGCCGATCTGTCCGTAAGAACCGCTGTTCAAGCCAATGAAGGCAGGGAGGTGATAAAGGATGCCCTGGACAGCATGAGCAAGGTGGCCCAGGCTGTGGCAGAGGTGAGTGAAAAGATGGGCAACCTGGACAAGCGTTCGGAAGAAATAGGCTCAATCGTTGGTATGATATCCAACATTGCCGATCAGACCAACCTGCTTGCCTTGAACGCCTCGATAATTGCCGCCCAGGCTGGAGAAAGGGGCCGGGGGTTTGCTGTGGTTGCCTCGGAAATCAGGTCCCTGTCGGAGCGAACCAGGAGATCCACAACCGATGTGGCGGACCTCGTTGAGAGTGTACAGGGCGAAATTGCAGAGGCCGTGGACAAACTGGAAGAGAGCAACATTATTGCAGGCAAGGGCACCGAGCTGGGTGCTGCGGCGGAACAGGCCTTGATGGAGATCCTGGAACAGACCAAGGAGGCGTCGGAACAAATGAGTTCCATAGCCTCTGCAACCAAGAGACAGGCGGAGTCAAGCAAGAAAATCACAAAGGCTACCAGGCAGGTCGGTGAGATGGTCGGCCAGGTAAGCACGGCTGCTCTTGAACAGGCGAAGACGAGTGCCGAGATTGCAAAAAAGGCGAGACTCCTGGAGGAACTTTCCTTAAAGGCCAAGGGAGACGTAAGCGAACAAGCGAACGGTTCCAGGGCCATCAGGGAATCCATGAAAAGGGTGACAGGCCTACTTGAAGATGTTCAAAAGGCCAGCCATGAGCTTTCCGAAGGAGGAGATAGAGTCAGAGTCGCCATGGGTGAGATACAGCAACAGACCAGGGATGTGTCCTCGAGTTCCACTGCCTTGTCCAATGCAGTCGACCAGTTGAAATTGGAGGCCATACTTCTTGATGATGAAGTGCACAAGTTCAAGCTTCCGGTCGCCAGCCGGGGCGGGACCGTCCGGATGGGTATCATCGAACGCGAGGTCGTTGAGGCAACCCGTGGGCTCGATCCTGCACATATGACCAGCCTGTCGCAGGTGGAAGTATTGTCGTGTCTGTACGATGGGCTTGTGGCATGGGGCGAGGCCATGGAACTGGTTCCGGCCTTGGCTGAGAACTGGGAAGTCGGGGAGGACGGCAGGGTCTACCGTTTCAAGTTGAGGACAGATGTTTCTTTCCAGAACGGCCGGGACTTGACTGCCTGGGATGTCAAGTTTTCCTTTCAACGAACACTTGACCCAAAGAATGATTCACCGAACTCCTGGATCTTTACCGACCTGGAAGGGGCCGATGAATTCGCTTCCGGAAGATCCGAGGAAGTTTCAGGTTTGAGTGTGCTCGGGGACCATGAAATTGAAATACGATTGAAAAGCCCGCGTTCTTTCTTTCTCTATGCCCTGACCATGGCCGGTGCGTACATTGTTTCCAGTAAAGGCCGGGGTATCGACCCGCAGGTGTACTCGGGAACAGGACCATATAAGCCGGCCGGCTATGAAAAGGGCAAAGTAATCAAGATGGAAAAGAACCAGAATTATTTCAGGCAGGACAGGCCGCACCTCGATTTCATCGAGTTCAGATCCGGATTTCCGGACAGGAATGCCATGCTGGCTGCATTGCGACAGGGTGACATCGATATTTCTCTCGACCTGCCTGCAGGTTTCAAACTTGATCCTACGGATAACATGGGCCGACTGAGCATTGTCAGCATGGTGCAACTCTCCACGCACATGTTCGGTTTTCAATGCCAGACTCCACCGTTCAACGACAAGAGGGTCAGGCAGGCTCTCAAGTTGCTGATGGATGCTTCCGCATATATGGAAAAAAGGGGAGGGACGAGCATAAGGGCAAGGGGCATTATTCCACCGGGTATGCTGGGTTATGATGCCGAGCGCGAACCGTCCAGAATGGATATTCCGAAGGCCAGGAAGCTCTTGAGGGAAGCCGGGATAAACGAAGGATCGGTAATCACGTTTTGGAACAGGAACACGGATACGGGTGTAAAGGAAGAGATGGATGCTCTCTTCGGATCGTTCAGTGAGGCCGGCCTTGAACTCGAAATAATAGATGTGGATGCCCCGGAGTTCTGGAAGTTGATGAGACAGGGCAGGTTGCCATTCTTCCGCACGACCTGGATAGCGGACTATCCGGACCCTGACATGTTTCTCTACTTCCTTTGCAACTCCAAGGCTCAAAACCTTTACAACATAGGTTACGTGAACGACAAGGTTGATGAGTTGACGGGCAGGGCACGCGAAATTCTGGACAAGGATGTAAGAGCTGCCATGTACAGGGAAGCTGAAGATCTGATCCAGGAGGATACACCTTTCATTCCAATATACCATGACAGGGCATTTGCAGCACACAAACCGGAGATACACGGCTGCCAGTTATACTTGGCACCGCCTCCCATAAGGCTTTACGAAATCTGGCTTTCGGAATTTACAGGCCGGCAGCGTTAGAGCCGCCACCGATACAAGGCAAACATTATGGCCGGGCGAAAAAAGCGAGCAACCATCTGTTTTTATATTGATTTACATGGGGTATCGAAACCAAAAACAGCCGAAGCATCGCGATCCATAACCGGACTATTGAATAAGACTTCCGTGAAGCTCTTTCGGAAGATGCAGAAGGCGTGGCTGCATTCGAAGGGAGGCAAAATGAGCCTTAAGGCTGTCTCTGTTCAATCAGGCCTAATCCGCCTTGACCCCGGCCTTGATCGCGGCTAATCTCCCTCTTGATTGACTATTAAAAACGTCGATTCCGGAGTTCATCTTGGTTGTACCCGACAAGGACCTGCCGTTCATATTGAGGCGCGAAAACACGGCCAGGTATGAAGACGGCTGCGTTGTACTCCTCGACAGGCGGGTATATCCCCTTGAAATAAAGTTCCAGCGATGTGACACGCCTGCTGCAGTCGCCCGGGCGATTTCAGACATGGTGACTCAGGGCGCAGGACCTGCCTTTGCAGCCGGATTTGCAATGGCCCAGGCGGCAAGGACCTGCAAGGGCCTGTCAATCGAAAGAAGCGAGGACATACTTTCGAAAGCAGTGCTTGAGCTGTCAAGCGCCAGGCCTACCAATAAAGCGCCTTTTAGGATGGCAATAAGGATGAAGAAAATAGCCATCTCGGCAATCGAGTCCGGCAAAGACGCGGAAACAGCCTGTCTCGACCACGCAGAATACGTATTCGATCGGTACTTCGAGCGATCCAAGGCTGTCGGCCGCCATGCGGCCGAGGTTATCGGCCAGGGGGATATACTTACTCACTGCTTTGCAGAGGCCATGCTTGCAGAGGTTTTGTTATCCCTGGGTAAAGGCCGTAGACTCATAGTTTCCGAAACCAGGCCTTATTTCCAGGGGGCCAGATTGACAGCAAAGATGGCGCTCGATCTCGGTATTGAAGTTATGATAATCCCGGATTCTGCAATGGGAAGCATTCTTCTTGAACATGATGTCGCGGCTCTTGTGACCGCAGCAGACAGTGTTACCCTGGACGGACATGTCGTAAACAAGATCGGAACCTACCTGGCGGCACTGGCGGCAAAAGCAAGCCAAGTGCCGTATTTTGTGTTGTGTTTCGGTCCTGATCAGAATAGGGCCGGCAAGGAAGACGTGGAGATAGAGCAAAGGCCGGAAAACGAATTGCTCGAAATCTCGTCCAGGCGAATAGCAGCATCCGGAGCATCCGGTTACCTGCCTGCTTTCGATGTGACACCACCGGAACTCATTACCGCGTACATCACGCACAGGGGTGTGTTCGAGCATCCGGCGGCATTGGCGGCCTGGGGTATGGGGACCGCCCCGAGAGAAGATTGAGAAATGAACTTTTTTAAAAACGAGATACGGCTTAAAGGTGTGATTTCATGAAGACGGTGCTGATCCTACTCATGATGTTGGCGCCCGTGAATACATGGGGCAGGAGCCCGGGAAATAACGCAACCGCAAGGCTTGCGCCCATGTTGCGAACCATGGCGATGCTGTCCAACATGAAAAGCATGGCCCCAAAAATGGCCCTAAATGTCATTTTGACAAGGCAAAATTGGTATTTAGGTCCCGATAATCTCATGCCTGTTTACATCGACAGCAGCGATCCAGCGGGCTTGGTTGAAAAACTGCGTGCCGGGGGAGCCGTTGTTTCAAGGCCCGTGGCAGGGGTCGTGCCTGCGCGAATTCCCGTGTCCCTGCTCTTCGAACTGTCAACGCGGCCTGATATCAAGTGGGTGGAACAGGCGCCTTATCACACGATCCTGCTGGACAAGAGTCTGCCCGATATCCGGGGCGACAAGGCCCATCGCGGAGATGGTCTGTCCACGGCATATGACGGCAAAGGAGTGATCCTTGGAATCGTGGATACAGGTATTCAATGGAACCATCCTGATTTCCTGGACCAAAGCGGCCACACGCGATGTCTGTATCTCTGGAATCAGCAGGCCGACAAGGAAGACCGGCACCCGCCGAAAGGCTTTTTCATGGGGAATGAGTGCACAAGGCAAGACATGGAGAGCCGCAAGTGCCAGTCTGCGGACTGGATGGGCCACGGCACGCATTGCTGTGGAATAATGGGAAGCAGTGGTGAACCCTATACCGGTGTGGCGCCGGGCGGGGAGTTCATCATGGTTGCCGTCATGGATTTCAGCTTTCTTGTGGATGGCGTGAGGTACATATTCGACAAGGCGGAGTCACTCGGCAGGCCGGCCGTGGTCAACCTGAGTCTGGGCGGCCATGACGGGCCTCACGACGGAACCGCGTTGGAATCCAAGGCACTAAGCTCACTCACCGGGCCGGGCAAGATCATCATTGCAGCCGCGGGTAACGAGGGGAGTTCTTTTATTCATCTCTCGTACGAGTTGACTGATGAGCCCAAGAGAACCAGGGTTGTGGTTACGGAAAATTCAATGCCCATCGGTTCCAGAGAATCCGCTGCAGTAATCAACATCTGGGCCGAGAAACCGGATGCGCAGTTTGCCGTGGAGATGTTGTCCAAGGACGGCGATGTCATACAAGCGACACCTTGGTTATCGGCGACAGGTTCAAATATTACAGGTGATTTCAAACAGGATTCGGTCGTGCTCGGCGGGTATATACTCGAGACAGCCGGTGGAGCATCGCCTGAAAACGGCAAGTATGCCATGAGGATCACCATTGCCCCGTCAAGTGATCCCAACACGTACGAGGGCAGCGGGTACAAATATTACCTGCTTGGAAAAGGCAGAGGCGGTTTTCATGCCTGGTGCCTGGAGGCTGCCGGTTACAGGACGGCATCCCATTTTCAGGATCAGAACGAACCAGGCACTACGGCCGGCGACAACCGTTTCAGTGTCGGTATGCCGGCCACAGGCAAAGAAATAATAGCTGTTGCCGCGTACAACACCAAGAATAAGTGGACCGATGTTGATGGAAACGACCATACCGGTGACTGGCAGGTCGGGACGATTGCCGATTTTTCGAGCCGCGGGCCTTCCCTGGACGAATCATTGAACGGCATCAAGCCGGAAGTAGCGGCACCCGGCCAGATAATAGCCAGCGCGGCATCCGCGGTAGGCTCCACGCTTTTCGGCAAGGAGCTGTTGGTAGACGACGAACACCTTTTAATGCAGGGGACCAGCATGGCCTGCCCGCATGTTTCTGGGGCGGTCGCATTGTTGCTCCAGGCAAATCCGAGTCTCGACCCTGAAGGAATCGAGCACATTTTAAGTCTTTCCTCAAGAAGAGACGAGTTCACCGGCAATGATTTGCCGAATCCGGACTTTGGTTACGGCAAACTCGATGTTCAGGCGGCACTCAAGATTGTGGAACAGGAAAAATGCGAACAGGAAGAGGGCAGGATATACACAAAGAAAGGTGAATGTCTGACATTGGATGAAATTTGTGCAAGACAAGGCCCAGGCTGGGTTGTGCAAGACGGGATGTGCGTAAACCACGTGGAAACCGGAGGATGTTCTTCTCTTGGAAAGAGCGCACACCTGTCTTTGGGATTGCTGCTTGTCTTTGCATTTTTTACAGCCAGGTTTCGGCGCCGGGGCGCGTAGGGCCTAACCAAATGTACTTATGTGTCACAAATATATGAGGGCGGACATGGCCCGCTTATAATATGATTGTGTATAAAGAGGAGATTCAATAAAGTTAACACCAAAATCAGGAAACCCAAAAAAGGACGGTGGTTCCTCTCCTTGATAATTCATAGGCATTTTTCAACGTAAAGTGCTCGGTGGACGATTGGAGTTATTTCACGGTTTCGTCTTTCCCCATTGTTCGAACATATCCATGACCGGGAAAAATTATTGCTTTACCTTTTCCAGGAGACTCCTGACCGAGTCGAGTATCCTGTGGGCCATGCTCGACTTGCTCATCAAGGGTAATTCGCTCCTGGCGCCGAAACGATCAAGCATAATCCCGGCATTGACCTTGCTTTCAAAGCCCCTGTCTTCTGCCGAGATATCATTGCCGACTATGGCATCCAGGCCCTTACGGAAAAGCTTGTTTTTTGCACGTTCCTCGACGTCTTTGTATTCTGCAGCAAAGCCGATAACCACCCTGCCTTTACTCTTATCCTTCAAACCGGATAAAATATCGACAGTTCTCTCGAGTACGAGATTCCATGAGCCGGCCTTTTGTTTCTTGCCCACCGTTTTTTCGGAAGGCTTGTAGTCGGCCACTGCGGCGTTCATGATCAACATGTTGCATTTTTCAAACTCGGCCATGGTTTGTGCAGCCATTTCTTCGGCTGTCTTGACCGCGATGTTCCTTATGCCTGTCGGTTCTTCCAGGAAAGTCGGACCGTGTATCAGGGTAACGTTGGCCCCTCTTGACCTTGCGGCCCTTGCAAGGGCGAAGCCCATTCGGCCCGTGGAACGGTTGGAGAGAAAACGAACGTCATCAAGAGGCTCTCTTGTTGGTCCTGCTGTCACCAGAATATTCAGTCCGGAAAAATCCAAATCGCGAAATAATCCTTCCACTTCGGCAACTATATCCTGCACAGGCGGCAACCTGCCTTTTCCTGTATAACCACAGGCCAGTTCTCCGGATGCGGGTTCGAGGATCCTGAACCTCGCCGACCTGGCGAGTGTTTCCTCGTTCGCCTTGTAAAAAAAGTTGTCGTACATATTGGAGTTCATGGACGGACACAACAATACCGGGCACCTGGAAGCCAATAGGAAGGTTGACAAGAAGTCGTCTGCAACACCACTTGCAGCCTTTGCAATAAAGTTTGCCGTAGCCGGAGCAATTACAATCGCGTCAGCCCAGTCAGCCAGGGCTATGTGGCCGATCGCCTGTTCTTCTTCCATGGAGAACAGGGAGGTTCTAACAGGGTTGCCGCTCAATGCCTGAAATGTCAGGGGAGTCACGAACCTGGTAGCAGCGTCCGTCATGGCTACTTTTACAACAGCTCCCTTGTCTTTAAGTCTTCTTACAAGTTCGCAAGACTTGTACGCAGCTATACCTCCGGTTACACCCAGAAGAACTTTTTTTTCCTTCAACATGCACGCCTCCTGGAGGCCAAGAGCCCCAGCAGGAGCATACCAAGGTATATATCAAGCCCACCATGACCAGAAGCTCCGCAACCACAACCATTATCCTTTGCACCTCCATGGTCGGAGATATCCGTGCCTGAAGGCAGGCAACAGGCTTCCGGGCAACCCAATCCACTTACCTTGCTTTCCGTAGGACCACAGGCCCTGCTTTTGTCTATACATCGTCCGCCAAGGGCAATACATCGGCCTGTGTCAGTGCCGGTGTTTGTATCCGTGCCGGTATCAGTATCTGTGTCTGTATCAGTATCCGTGTCTGTATCAGTATCCGTGTCCGAATCTATATCTGTGTCCGAATCTGTGTCAGTATCAGTATCTATGTCAGTGTCAGTGTCTGTGTCTGTATCTGTGTCAGTATCAGTATCCGTGTCAGTATCAGTATCTACGTCAGTGTCTGTGTCTGTGTCTGTGTCAGTATCCGTGTCCGAATCTGTGTCAGTATCAGTATCTATGTCAGTGTCAGTGTCTGTGTCTGTATCCAAGTCTGTGTCAGTGTCTGTATCTGTGTCTGTATCCGAATCTCCTGAAAACCGGTTTTCTGATCCGGGTGTAATCTGGTCAAATACCTTGAAGTCAAACGAGTTGTCATCTGTGTCGCTTCCATCCGGCCACCTGCCGATTGCCTTGCCGGGTTCGTCAGGAGCAGGCAGGCCTTCGCCTGCAAAAAACGTGGTTTGGTCAAAAGCACCGTAACCAACCGCATCTGCTGTTGTACCCTTATACCTTAAAACCAGGTTGTCCGGACCGTTCTGCAGGTTGGCAAGAGGATCGATCATGTCTGCTCCCGGAACACTGTCGTCCTGGGCAATGACAAAATATCCGTGCGATCCGATGGTCATTGAGTCCAGTTTGATTGTTGCATAAATCTTGCCGTCGTTTCCGTTCACAGCTTCGAGCAGGAAGTTATCGAGTGCAAGGTCCGGGGGCCCTTTAAGCTCGATGAAACAACCGGCATCAGGTCCCTTGGTGTCATACAAAAGCTCGTTTATCACTACCTTTGCAGGCGGTTCGACAGACTCCTCTTCAACTGTTTCAACGGTATTGTCTGAAGATTCAGACTGTCCGTACTCATCGGCGTCAAGGCCTGCATCCGGCTCTAATCCGTCAGGCTCCGATTCCACGGCCGCATCTTTTTCAGTACTCTCGGCAACGGTTTCAGCTTCGGCGCTCTCCAATGTCTCTTTCCCAGCTTCTTCTTCTGTCTTGCAGCCTGCGGTTGGAGTGAGCGCTATGCTGGACCAGGTTTTTGCATACGCATTGGCGGAAATAATCGATACGTTTCGTTGGCCGCCGAAATAACCTTTCGCCTGTGCAATGACCGTGTAGTCACCAAGGGAGATGTCGGGAACTATGAAATACCCGCTGGTATTGCAAATCACATCCGTAACATAATCGCCTGTATTGGTTTGAACCGTAACTCTTGCAAGGGGAATGCCTGCGTTTTGGTCGTTGATGTCACATTCCCTGATAAATCCGACCAAGTCTCCAATAGGGTGTTTAGAAGCCAGAATTGACATGAAATTATCCCAATTCCAACCAGGCCCCGGGTTGGACTCCGATCCATGGTTCGGAGTTTCATCTCTTCCGAGAATGTGGGACCTGTCTTCCGTGATGTTGTATTTCCAGACCAGGTACCTGGTCAATTCGGCTGTGGATTGGTAGAGCATGTCCGGGTGATCCGAGTCGCTTCCCCATCCTTCGAGAGCGACTCCTATGGAGTTGGTGTTGAAACCTCCCACGAAATAGGCGATGTCCTTCTCGCTTACCATCTGAGTGACCTCACCGGTCGTGGCGTTAATGACATAGTGGGCGCTTACCCCGGACGATGGATTCTGGAATGTTGTTATGATTCCCGTGTACGTGCCGGCCATGGAAAAGACCACATACTCGATGGGATTATCATTTGGCCTGTCTTTGACGCTGTAGTTTCCATCGGCAGCCGGTTCGACGACAGCCTTGGGATATTCCGGTGTGGTTAGTACGGGCTTGGCTTGCTTTTCCAGGACCAAGCCTTTTTGCGGGTTACAACCCGCAACTATTAAGATCGCCGTTGTAAGGAAAACCAAGTGATTAGCGAATGATTTCATGAAAGCACCCCGTTGTGTGCGAAGCGATATCGGTTTTTCAAATACATACCTTAATTAAACAGTCTGCCTTCAGGATGTTCAATCGTCAAGCCTTGATATGCGCCTGAATTCCGCAATAGGAGTTGGGGAGAGGGGGACCGTTACCTCTGTGGAAAGAAGGACCGGGGATGAGGGAGTTTGGCTTTTTTAGTGCTATGAAGTATTAAGGGGTAACAGAGATTGGATGGAACAAGGAGTTATGTGTAAGAATAATACGGATAAAACAGTAGAGTTAATCAAGGAAGCCTTCAATGATATTCCATACCCTGGCGATGAGAATATTACTTATAAAAATCAATATGTGATGAAATCTATGAAGGCAATCAGATGGCAAGTTTTTTTCGTGGCAAAACATGGCATGAAATCACTTTGAAATTACTCCAAGATGAATACAATTGTGATGGTTCAGCGTGTCTTGCATTTATGTCACCGGAAGCCTTCAGATATTACCTTCCTGCATACATGATTATTGGCGTTACAGAATATGAAGAAGCTGATCTTATAGGAGATGCAGCTATATATGCCCTCTCTCCTCCTCAAGATAATGGTTTAATCGAATCTTGGTCTCAAAAAATTTCTGTATTCTCAGAAAAACAAAAAGAAATTATTGCAAAATTTTTGCAATTTATGCATGAGAATTATGAAATAAATGATGAGAGTTTAATAAATGCATTGTGTTATTGGAATAGAAATACATAGCAATGGCGCTACAGCCCGCCGATAACCGCAAAGAAAACACCGTGAGTATCGGCAGCTGATCTTTGACGTAATATTTCTTGTGGAGATAATTAATGTCTGAATTATTGCTAAGTATTATTCCCGTTATTGTGCTTTTCGTGGTTTTGTCATCATTTGCATATTTCTACCTTGGAGGAAGGAAGAAGGATCAGTTGGAAGAGGGAAAGGTGCCATTGTTTCAAGAACAATGTGGCGGTAGGTTTGATGGCTTTAATTTAACTATCCCTTTTGTCCGTCATACGATGTACCAAGAATTTATTGTGATCGGTTATGGTAAGAAGAGATATATAATAAACTATACAGATTTAAATTCGGTCAGCCTAAAACGGTACTTATTCTCGAAAGGTATAATCTACTCACATAGCAGAGTGGATTTGCCGCGATCTATAATAATTTGGTCACGTTCTCCAGAGAAAGTCATTGAATTAATTAAGGATAAAAATATTGAGGTCGAATAGGGGCGCGAACAGCCTCCCAACAGCCTCCCCACCCAACAGCCTCCCCACCCAGGTTGATTTTACGGTCAGCCAAAATATGCCGTCATTTCATGAAGTTTCGCATCAGCAAAAAATCTCCCGGCGCGCAAACACTGGTCATTCACACCATGCTCAAGCCAAACAATTTGTATTTTTGTTTTCCGGACTACGGTAGATTTTTCACCTGGAAATTCCCTTAAAAAAACAGACCGACACGCCAGATACTCATTTCATGCATGGTCCCGATTTTTTCACTCCTTATATCTGGTTGAAATCACGGGTATATCCGGCCTTCAAAAAATCAACCACGGTAGGGAGGGATCGGGGAGGGATCCATATTTGACTAATACATGGAACATGACCTACTTATTGGAACAGCAATGAGTGATGTTGAACAAGGTAAAGTATTCGGGAAGTACAAACTGCTTGCCCATCTCGCAACAGGGGGAATGGCGGATATTTTCCTGGCAAGGCAGACAGGCATAGCCGGGTTTGAAAAACTCTTGGTAATCAAGCGCATACTTCCCCACCTGGCCAGGGAAGAATTCTTTGTAAAGATGTTTCTGGACGAGGCCAGGATAGCAGCCAGGTTAAACCACCAAAATGTAGTCCAGACCAATGACCTGGGATGCGAGGGCGGCCAATACTTCATAGCCATGGAATTTTTGGAGGGCGAGAGTCTTGCCGAAGTAATGCGGTATGTCTACAAGCTTAAAGAACGGATACCACCGTATATTGCGGCAGGAATAATGCTACAGGCATGTGACGGCCTTCATCACGCTCATAGTATGGTCGGGCCGGATGGAAAGCCCATGCGCCTGGTTCACAGGGACGTTACGCCTCAAAACATCTTTGTATTATACACGGGCGGGGTTAAATTGATGGACTTCGGAATAGCAAAGGCGACCTACCGGAGTTCTCATACCACTACAGGCACACTCAAGGGCAAGTTCAAGTACATGTCACCTGAACAGGTAAAGAATCTACCCCTGGATGCGCGATCTGATGTCTTTTCGGCAGGTGTTGTTTTCTGGGAGATGCTTACAGGCCGTAGGCTGTTCAGTCAGTCTACTGAGTTGGATATACTGACAGCCATTGCCCAGCAGGATGCGCCCAAGCCTTCAACAGTCAACCCGGATGTTCCGGGCGAACTCGAAGAAATCGCGATGCGTGCTCTTAGGAGGTCCAGGGAAGAAAGGTACCAGTCCGCTGCAGAAATGAGAATGGACCTTGCAACAGCTATTAAGCAAAGCAATGAGCCGTCGGACACTGTAGCAATCGGTGAATACGTTCGCTGGCTTTTTTACGATCGCATGGTTGAAAAGCAATTATTGGTCAAAAAGGCATTGAGCCATGGAGCTGATCTCGGGGAAGCCTTATTCAATGAGCTTCCGGGCGCAGGGTCCGATAGTTCACCTTCCGGACAAGCGAGTGATGGATTGACGCCGGAACGTTCCAGTATTAAGTCCGAAACTCCAAATGAAAAAGAGAAGGAGGCGGCAGCCGGCCGACCCAAAGACTCTGCAACAGGTCAGGGCAAGGCGGAATTGTGGAAGACAGCTTCTCTTGTACTCCTGGGCTTGATATTTCTCGTTTCTGCGATTTTACTGTTGCTTGAACCGTGGTCAAAAAGTGTAAATGACAAGGTGGAGCCCTTGCCTCCTCTGCTTTTTAACAATAAGGCAACAACGAATGCTGACTCTGTTGCTGGGCCTGCCGGTGCAACACTGAAGAAAAATCGAATCGGCGAACAGGGCGGGCAAGACGCGGAACAAAACCGAGCACAAAAAAAGCATGTTGAAAATAAAAGTGAGCAACCAGATGAATCCAGGATCAGCAAGAAAAAACATGAAGCCATAAGTTACAAAGGCAATAGAGCTAAAAACAAGCGAAAAAGGCCTGAGAAAAAGTTCAAGAAAAAACATATAGAAAAGGCAGGCCTTGCAGCTCCTGGAAAGTTGAGATTCGATACAATCCCTTGGACTACTGTGTACTTGGGCGGTAAAAAACTGGGGGTAACCCCGCTTGTAGATGTGAAGTTGCCGCCCGGCCGTCATGTACTCCGGGTTGTCAATGAAGCAAAAAACATCAACAAGAAAATAGAGGTGCAAATAAGGGAAGGAAAAACTACTGTAAAGTGGTTCAGATTTTAGAGCCGGATTCTTTGGTTCTATTATTGCAAATCTTGCGTACTTCATCTCCGTCTATAGTCTCTTTTTCCAACAATACGGATACGAGCTTGGCCACATCTTGCCTGTGTGATTCTATTATCTTCTTTGCGCGTTCCATCTGGCCTTCCACTATATTCCTCACTTCCTGGTCTATCGTATCAGCGACCTTGTCGCCGTACTCCTTCCTTGATCCAAGGAACATATCCGCCGGCGTCTGTAGAAAAGCATTTCTTTCAGGGGCTAATCTGATAGGCCCCAGGGTGTCGCTCATACCGTACTCGACTACCATGGCCCTTGCCGCATCTGTCGCCCGTGCCAGATCGTTTGCCGCACCGGTAGATGCTTCACCGAAGAATACCAGTTCAGCAGCTCTTCCACCGAGCAAGGCGGCAATCTTTCCTTCAAGCTCGGTTTTTGTCATCAGATACCTGTCTTCCGTTGGAGTTTGCCATGTCAATCCAAGTGCCCCCATGCCCCTTGGAACAATAGTCACCTTTTGCACAGGATCCGCGCCTGGCACGCAAGAGCCGACAATTGCATGGCCCATTTCGTGGTGAGCGACTATCTTCCTCTCGGTGGGATTTATCAGTCTGTTCTTCTTTTCAAGGCCTGCCACGATTCTGTCAATCGCCCTATCTACATCCAAGCCGGTGACCTCATCTGCTCCCCTGCGGGCTGCAAGCAGTGCCGCCTCGTTCAAGAGGTTGGCCAGGTCGGCTCCTACAAATCCGGGTGTCCTTGCAGCCACCTCGTCCAAGTCAACATCCTCCGAGAGCTCGACATCCCTTGCGTGTACCTCGAGTATGGCTCTACGGCCCGCCCTGTCCGGTTTGTCGACCAGGACCTGTCTGTCGAATCGTCCCGGGCGAAGTAAGGCAGGATCCAGAATTTCAGGCCGGTTGGTGGCGGCAAGTATTATTACCCCGGTTGTAGTATCGAAACCATCCATTTGAACCAGTAACTGGTTCAAGGTCTGTTCCCTTTCATCGTTGCCGCCTGTAAGGCCTCCGGCTCCCCTACTCTTGCCGAGGGCATCCAACTCGTCGATGAATACAATGCACGGTGCATTCTTTTCGGCTTGTGCAAATAAATCCCTAACTCTTGCGGCACCTACTCCAACAAACATTTCGACGAATTCAGCACCTGAAATCGTGAAAAACGGGACATGTGCCTCGCCTGCCACGGCCCTGGCCAGTAAGGTCTTTCCGGTCCCGGGAAGACCGACCAGAAGCACGCCCTTTGGGATGCGTGCCCCGATCCGTGCATAGCGTTGCGGTTCCATTAGAAAGGTCACCACCTCTTGCAATTCCTCTTTGGCTTCATCAACGCCGGCTACGTCATCGAAACCTGTTTCCACGTCATTCTCGCCGTGTATTTTTACCCTGCTCTTGCCGAAAGCCATGACTCCCTGGCCTGCCTGTCCCATGCGTTTCATCATGTAAAACCAGAAGGCTATCATGATACCCAGCGGCAATATCCACGAGAGCAATGTCTCTATTATCCCAGGCTGTTCAATTCTACCGGAATAGATTATTCCCGCCTTGTCGAGTTGCGCTACCAGGTCCTTGTCACCTCCAACCCGAATCGCCTTTACATTGGGCCTGTTCCAGAATGACAAGGAAGAGGAATTGTCATTTTCTGTTGGGGCAGGGGGCGGAGTAGGGCCGTTGCTTGGAATATTCTGAACAGTTCCCGGCTTGTTGCCTCCGGTCCTTCCAAAGACCTCTGTTTCTCCCACCCAGACCTGCGTAAAGGCTCCGGCCTTAACCATTTGTTTAAACTTGCTGTAAGGAACTGTTTTGACTCCCGGTCTGAAGGACTTGTTGAGCATCCATAGAAAAATCAAAGCGACAATCACATAGAAAAGTGTGAATTTCAGCTTACGATTGTCGAGCATTTTCGTCTCCCAAAATCTTTTTTCTATTCGGCTTCAGGTACCTTGGATATTTTGGAACTTTTATAAAGAAATCCAATAATTCCACAGGGGTACTAATTATCCCACCCTCCGAGATCCGTATCCTCCTCTATGGCTTCGTTATCCTCCTTTCGATGAGCAAGGAATGCAACGATTGCCGAAAGTAATAAGGCCAGGAAGATCCCGCCGTACCAGTAGTATCTGGACACGTATCCTGCGAATCCTTCCCTTGGCACTTGGAGCTTTTCGCAGAGTGCATAGGTGAAAGGCGCGTTCTTTTGGTCTTCCTTGATTCTGCCGGTTACGAAGACGATGTTTTTCAAAAAGCCCGCACTCGGTCCATCTTTTTGGCTTGCCTTCTCCAAGCCGCCATCTCCTTCGAGAGCCTTGACACAAACAGGGCCGTTTGCGGCAACGAGCCTGCCCCTGTAAAGCAGCGCAGTGCCCGGAACCGATGAAACTTTTATCAAGAAGGAATCTTTGATGCTGACTCCGACTACCAGGCTTCCGAGTAATTCGCTGTCCTTTTGAATCGGTATCTCTGTAACCAGATCCACGGATCCCTCTCCACTGGAAATCCACCTCTGCAAAATATTTGTTTCACCTTTTGCAATTCTTTTTGCTGCATCCTTGGCTGCCTTCTGTCCTGAAAAGGTTACCTTGGATGTCTTAAAAGCGATGGTCCCGTCTTTTTTTACTATTATCCCATAGTCAGCGCCCACAGCGGGCAATTCGTCGATGGCAAGCAGCATGTCCATTACCTGGATCCCGTTACGGCCCAGCTTTTCTTTCCAATCCGCAGTGTCACCGGAAAGAAATCTCGCTATAACCTCTGTCAACGGGAAATCTCCGATATCCCCGACTCTGACCGGTGGCCTGTTTAGAAGGTTTTGCCCTATGGATAAAAAGGTGGATTCAACGGTTTTTGAGAGTTTTTCCTTGAAAATCGGAACCTTTCCATTAAGTTTCTTTTGCAGTTTCTCGACAGCTTCCTTTCGTTTTTCAATTTCGATCTTGCCCGAGTGATACCAACCGCCGACACCGGCGACGACTAAACAGGTAAGCACGATTATTACTATTTTCCCACCGGGCCAACTTTCATGACCGCCACTACTCATATTAAAATCCTTTCCTGTCTATTCTGCACGTCGATGGTTTAAAGTTTATGGCCTTGTAAAACTTTAGGAGAGGTTTCATGGGACAGTTTTTATCGTACTTTTTCACGCCTTTCCTCTCCAATATCATAGGATCCATAGTTGATGCTACGACTTTTTAGGAATCTTTCAAGGTTTACTTATCGAGTTTACCTCCATTGATCCTCTTTTGCAGTTCTCTGCCTACCTTGAATACCGGCAGCCGCTTCGGCTTGACATTGATTCGTTCCCCTGTCTTGGGGTTCCTTCCGGTATAACTTTCATAACTCTTTGTCCAGAAGGAGCCAAAGCCCCGAAGTTCAATTCGATTGCCTTTTGCCAAGGCATCCTTCATGGAGGACAAAATGATGTTGATTACGTCTTCAGCCAATTTTACGCTTATGCCGCGTTTTTCAGCCACGATTTGAATCAAGTCGCTTTTCTTCATATTACACTCCAATTACTCTTTTTACCTCTATGCTCCCAAATGGCGGAGACGCACGGGAATCGAACCCGCCGTGAACGAGCCTATCGCCCACCGCCGGTTTTGAAGACCGGGAGATCCACCAGGACCTTTCCGCCTCCAAAAAACTGTGTACCCGGACTTTTGCCTACAGTCAAGGCACTAGAGATATTATTTTCTTTTGTAAGCCAACTTGCCCCACGGCCCCAAGAGACGTGCCTTGAAAGGATGGCCTTGGTATAAATCCAACAAATGGCTTGCGTCCGGCTACTGTTCGCCCACAGGAACAAACTTGATGACCACACGATCCTGCTTTGATACGACTTCGTCACCGACCTTGAGCTTTTCCCAGCCTGTGTACGGCTTTCCATTCAGGGTCATGTTCTCCTGGAGGGGCCTTGCTACCCAGGGGCTCCTTGGACCTGCCGCAAGTACTTCGAGGTAATTGTCCTTGCCTGCCACCAGGTCTCCTTGATCACCGAGGACGAAACCGGACTGTTTAAACAGGCCCAAGTCATACTCGTGAAGTTCCGCGTCCACTATGAGCTTGCCGTCCGGCCCATAAATTTCGATGCCGACTCCCCTTGGGAATACCTTGCGAGTAAGGATTCCGGCCATCAATATACCCAGTAATATGGCAATGACTATCAGCACAGGAAGCCAAATGGGCACGGAACCTGCCACGAACTCGAGGGTCCACGGCAATTTTGGACTCTCTTTTCTTGGTTCAATGGTAACTTTGAGCTCTTTGAAGCCTTTGTCCAGCACAGGACTCACTTCCACATTAAAGACAAGGTTCGCATCAACAGCCTCATCGCTTTGTAAAATCTTACCCTTGTTGATATTGTTTTTTAAAACTAGTTCGAACGCATCGCTCTTTCCATTGTTGGTTTGCGTGTCCGGGACATGAATGACTTTTCCAACAGGACCTGTTACGACCTTCAATGAGGGCGGATCGACCTTGATTGAAATTACTTTAACGTTGATATCGAAGTGGGGAAGATCGTTTACTAATATAAGTTTGAGTTTTTCAGCTTTGCCTTTGGGTATTCGCCAATGGACCTTCTTGTCCTCGGTTGCGGATCGGAGTTTGAGGGTTCCCCTGTTCCATTCATGCTTGGACTTGAGCTTAAGAAATGTTGCAGGGGCTTTTTCAAGGAGATCCGCCAGCCTGGAAAGGAGCAGGCTTGGTTTTACCTGCTCGATTTCAACATTGTTCTTTCCAAAGACCTTGTTGAAGAAGGAAAGGTCGTTGTTTTTCGAAAGGTTGAGAACTGCTACTTTGTAGGTAAAGAATTTGAGGTTTAACTTGGCGTTCATGTCCAGACCCCATGGAGCTTTTCCCTTTGCATATTTCGAGTTCTTTGCCGGGTTATGCTCGCAGTCTGTTACGAATATGACCAGGTGTTGGGCATTAGGGTCTTTGTGCGCAAGGTTGTCTATAGCGCCCTTGATAGCGTCGCCGAGGTCGCAGGTGTTTGAAGCCAGCGTGCTCGTTGCTTTCAGCAATGCCTTTGACAGGGCCTTGGCCCTGACTGCCTTTGTCTTGGGATCGACCGGCTCGCCGAACATGTAATGTGACCTGTCTCCATACCTTACAATGGAGAAGGCCGTGCCCGGAGCCGATGCCTTGAAGAGAGTCAAAGTCGCTGCCGCCATCTTTTTCCAGGCACCACTTTTGACTGTTTCTTTGTTTCCACCGATCACGCAAAGCAGGTCGACGGAAGACGTGCCCTTCAGCGCCAAGATTCCGAACTTGGCCAAGGTATCTTGAGCGGCAGTCGACAAGCCCTGGTTGGATTGCCCCGCGGTTTTCGCCGCATGTCTCCCTTTTACCCTTCTGCTCCTTGCCATGGATGCCTGCGAAAAACATAACAGCAAAGCCCCAAACAGCAGGGCGGCCGTGGTTGCGCGCTTGATAACAAATGGAACATAATCATGTTCAGTTAGTTTCATCGTTCACTCCGCAATCAATAGTCCAGACACCAGTTAAACAGTTAAAAAACGGATAACATCTACATGCCTATTCTTGCAAGGACAAAACCTATTTTCTAGTATAACTCCAGCAGTCATGTAAAACTTTCATAATAATCTTTTTCATGAATCATGGGCTGCCGGACCCGGAAATTGAAGAATGCATTGCATTTCTGTTTTTTGACTCCAGGCTTACAAGCTTCACTTGAGTGCGGACTATTTTTTTAAACGGGTACATCATGTCGAAGTACCCAAGGCCGATATCGAATGCGAAACCTGCAACAGGAAGGGGAGGTAGGATGATGTACCTGGCTGACATGGCGTGTACACTGCCATTGCCGGCCCGGAAGGTAACTTTTCCCGATTGCTTGGGCTTTTCAGGGTATCTCGCATTGCGTGCAATGCTGCACGGTCAAAGGTTTTGAATCCTGATGAGCGATAGATTCGTTGATTGATTATTCCATTACGGCCTATTGTTATTTCCACAAGTGCCATTATTCTGTTGCCGTATCCCTGTCCATCGTATGCCTTGCTGTTGAGGTCAAAGGCGGCCGATTTCCTTTCGAGTTCTTCTTCTTTGCCATCGTAGATCAGATGCTTGCCACCCGTAATTGGCTGCATCCCGCAGGTAACTGCTCCACCATTTCTGAACAGTCCCGGTCAGCCATGGAACGGACACCCTGGTAATCGAAGAGTCCTGGACCGTGGAAAAATCCGGTTTCCACGTATGGGC
>JAADFL010000033.1 GCA_013152945.1 Deltaproteobacteria bacterium
GCCTGGTCCAGGAGATAAAATACAAATCGTTTGGATTTGATCTCGCATGGGCGGTTCGCGAACCGCCCCTACTTAAGGTATGTGGCATGAATCATTACCCCTACTGACATTTTCACTTGGCACTATACTGACATATTGACTCGGCTTCGACAGAAGAGTCAGCACCTCACTCAGCCATCGTGGTTGCGGTTTCGGATCAGCCACCGTGGTTGCGGTTTCGGATCAGCCACCGTGGTTGCGGTTTCGGATAATTAGGGGCTTGGATGAAATGACTGGCTGGTATCCACCAAAAAATCGCCTGTGATCCCGGAGATATAATTGCCTCCGTCCCCTTCTTGCCCCCTTCTTGCCGCCCTTGTCCCCTTCTTGCCCCTCCTTCTTGCCGTCTTTGCCTTCAACCGGAGATATTAACAATTATCCTGCCCACGGATTCACCTTTCATAAAGCCCTCGAATACATCGGGCAACCGGTCGAAACCTATCTCGCGGGTTACTATCTTGTCCAGGTCCCTTGGTTTCAAGTCGGTTGCTATTCTATGCCAGGCATTGTCCCTTGTTTCCCTGGAACATAGCACCGAGTTGACGCCCAAAATGCTGACTCCCCGCAGTATGAACGGCATGACAGTGGTTTCCAGTTTCGTTCCCCCGGCCAATCCTATGGATGCAATGCTGCCGAAAGGCCGCACGGTCCTGGTAAGCCAGGAAAGCACATCGCCTCCAATGCTGTCCACGGCCCCTGCCCAGACAGCCTTTTCAAGGGGCCTGGTCCCGATTTGAAGCTCGTCCATCAACACCACCGATGCAGCGCCGATCCCGCGCAGGTAATCTTTTCGTTCTTGCTTCCTTGTTAGAGCTGCGACTTCGTAACCAATGCCGGACAACATGTTTACGCTGAAACCGCCCACTCCGCCTGTGGCGCCGGTAACCAGAATCGGACCATTGTCCCTTTGCTGGCCGTTATCTTCCAGGCGTTGCACAGCCAAGGCCGCGGTAAAACCTGCCGTGCCGACAGCCATTGCATCCCTAAGCGACAGCCCTTTGGGCAACCTGACAATGGAATCGGATTTGACCCGCGCGTACTCTGCGTACCCGCCATCGTAGTTCTCGGACAACCCGGCTCCGCAAACCAGCACCTCATCTCCCTCTTTGAATGCAGGATCTTTCGACTCAACAACGTTTCCCGAAAGATCAATGCCACCCACGAGCGGAGAAGCCCTCAATATCTTTCCCTTTCCTGTTGCTGCAAGCGCATCCTTGTAATTGACGCACGAGTAAGCCACCCTGACGACAACCTCACCAGGCGTGAGATCTTCAATACCGATCTCCTCGAATCCCGCCCTCACAACGGCCTTTCCCTGTTCGTCCGTGTGAATCCTGAAAGCCTTGAATTTGTTCATTTCGAAAGCCTCCTAAAAAAAGCAACATGATATTCTTGCCCGACAGTACCAAACCTCGTATATTAATTGCGTAACATCAAAGTCAAGCCAATCGAATCGAGGCGGATGTAGAAAGCATGAAAGACAAGAGAAGATTTCAAAGATACCGCATTAAGTTGCCCGTTACCATTAAGGACAAGGGTAATACACACAAGGTCTACACCTATGATATAAGCAGGCACGGCGTGTTCCTGAAGACCGATCGCCCCAAGCCGGTCCGCCAGCTCCTGCAACTCATGCTGGAGCTTCCGAACGGCAAGAAACTGGAAGTCATGGGAATGGTGGCGAGGAGCATCGGCCCGGATGAACCCGGTCCGACCGGCCCGGGAATGGGAATCGACTTCTTTACGCTCTCGGCAAATGCCAAGAGCGGGTGGGATGATTTCGTCTTGGGCCTAAAAGACAAGAAATTGGACGTGCCATCAACACCGGATCACAAAGAGCCTGCCCCGGAAGAACCGAACCCGGAAGAACCGAACCCGGAAGACGAGATAACAGGAATAGACGACCTGTTCGAAGAGGTGCCCCAGGATGCAATGGTTCCGGACACAGGGCCCACGAGCCAACCCCCTCCTCTTCCACCCGGCGCATTCAAGAAAACGACACCTCCCCCGTTTTCTATTGAAAACGGCTCTCAATATAGCATGCCGCGGGGAAAACCCAGGTTCGTGGCATCCTTCATGGTGCGCATGAAAGACCGCAAGAGCCTGAAGAGATTCTATACCAGGGATATCAGCGCGGGTGGGATGTTCGTCAAGACCCCATTGCTCAAAAAGAAGCACTCGAAAGTGGAACTGGTGATATTACACCCTGAAACAGACGACGAGTTCAGGCTGGCAGGCACGGTCGTGCGCATTCAGGACGGTTCGGACGGCAAGCAAAAGGGACTGGCTATTCGTTTCGATGATCTCGATTCAAAAATTGAGAAGGCACTTTCAGATTTCATAGGCAAGGGGCTTTCCCACATTGAAAAAGAATCTTCCCAGCTCAAGGAAATAGCCGACGATCTTCGTGAATCTTTGAAAAAGGGAAAACCGGACTCGATAGAAGCAAGGGCGGCAACGGCATTCGACATGTTGGAACAGGGCAGGCCCGGAGACGCGATAGAAGAGTTTAAAAATTGCCTGAAAGAAGATCCTGAATTCGTGGCGGCGCACAAGGGATTGAAAGAGGCGTTTACCGCCATGGGTGACGCGGCAATGGCGTTCATTCATTTGAAAGAGTTGAAGAGGCTGGAAAAGAAAGGCAAGTAAAGTCGTCACCGGTATTTTTCAGGTATTCAGGAATCAAGGCATACTTTTCAGGGCATTGCGAACAACGAGCGCCTTCTCGACCAGCCCGGGAAAATCCTCCAGGCAAAGCATGTTCGGCCCATCACAAGGGGCATTGTCCGGGTCTTCGTGAACCTCGAGGAACAATGCGTCCATTCCCACAGCGGCTGCAGCAAGGACAAGGAATGGAACAAACTCTCTTTGTCCACCGGTCGAAGTGCCGCCCGTGCCTGCGCCGGGCAACTGTACCGAGTGGGTCCCGTCGAAAACCACGGGCACGCCCGAAGATCGCATGACCGGAATAGACCTGAAATCCACTACAAGGTTGTTGTAACCGAAAGACGTCCCCCGCTCTGTCAGCAGGCATTTACCGGGACCCGCAGTGGCGCGGATCTTTTCAACAATATTCTTTGTATCCCATGGAGACATGAACTGCCCTTTTTTCACGTTCACAGGCTTTCCGGTCTTTGCCGCTGCAACGAGCAGGGATGTCTGTCTGCAAAGAAAGGCAGGCACCTGGAGTAGGTCCACGACTTCAGCCGCAAGACCGGCCTGCTCCTGTGTATGCACGTCGGTTGTAACAGGCAAACCTGTTTCCTGCTTCACCGCATTCAATATTTCCAATCCATCTTCAATGCCCGGTCCCCTGTAACTATGCAAAGAAGACCTGTTGGCCTTGTCGAATGAAGATTTGTAGATAACAGGGACGCCCATGGACATGGACAGCTTCTGCAAAGCCCACGCATGTCTCAATGCATGATGCATATCCTCTATCACGCACGGCCCTGCGATTATTACCAGCGGCGAATCTCCCCCAATCCGGATACCGGCTACTTCTACAACTTCGACAGCCTTTTCCTCCATCTTCATTCCCGCACCCCGGTTACCTGTTGTGAGAACAAGTCATACGAACAAATCCCGCGAAAATAGAAACATCGGCATTGATTCTATCCGTCTTCTATCACATCCTGCACATCCAGGTGCCCGACAAGAACACCCGCAGAGTCTATTACCGGCAATTCATCCACCTTGTAGGTTCTAAGCAACTGCACGGCCTCGCTCACGCTGCGGTCCGGCAATACGGTCTTGGGATTGCGCGTCATGTACTTGCCGACGTTTTCCATGATAGCGCTGTTGTTCGAGGATATGACCCGTCTCAAGTCACCGTCTGTAAATATTCCAAGAAGCACTCCGTTTTCATCGACTATGAACGCGGCGCCGCTTCTCGCCGAAGTTATCTCGTTCAATACCCGGACAAGCGACACATCCTGTTTCACCACAGCAGTCTTGTCGAGCATTCTCATGGCTTGGCGGACAGTGCGAAGCTTTCTTCCGATAATGCCTCCAGGATGCAGCCTTGCATAATCCTCCGGCTTCAGGCCCCTTTCCTCTGCTACCACGAGAGTAATCGCATCGCCCAGGGCCAACATGGCAGTCGTGCTGCTTGCCGGGGCAAGGCCAAGGGGACAGGGCTCCTGTATTCTTCCAATGAGCAGGACTTCGTCGCTTTCCCCGGCCAGGGCGGAATCACCGTCCCCTGTTACGGCAACAAGAAAGATTCCCATTTCCTTGATGACCTGCACAAGCCTCAAGATTTCCTCACTCGATCCGCTGTTGGACAGGGCGAAAACCATGTCACGGCCGGACAACCTGCCCAGGTCACCGTGCAATGCATCTACAGGGTGCAAGGCAATCGACGGTGTTCCCGTGGATGCCAGGGAAGCTGAAAACTTCTGTGCAACAAAGTACGGTTTACCTATTCCTGTAACCACGACCTGGCCATCACAATCGAGAATCCTGCCGACGACCCTGGAAAAAGACGGACCTAATTTTTGCGCCATGCCAAGCACGGCATCGGCCTCGTTTTGCAATATCTCCCTTGCCTTGTCCAGCCTGTCCATGTTCTTCCTCAAAAAATGCCGAATGCGTCCCTCGATGCGTCGAGTTTGATATACCCATGAATACGGCTGTGTCAACTTTGCCGGCAGGTTATTTGCCGTAAGATCAAAATCAACAGTCAAACAATACCGCCGGGCATACATAAAATAGGGTCGCTGCCAATGGGTATTCTCAACATTCCGGAAAAAAAACAGCTCAATGACCCCGGCCCCGGCTGAAAACATATTGGAATATATTCAAAAAAAATCTATATTCCGTTTCATGAATAAAACTAATCGTTACTTGATGCTCTTACTTGTTATTCCATGTTTTATTGGGAGCGCCTGCTCTGATAAAAAAAATAAATGCGAAACCAACAGGGACTGCAAACCCGGTTTCGTCTGTTTTTCAGGCAAGTGCGAGGCTGTTGAGCAAGCAAACGACGGAAAAGAGCAGGCCACAGAGACAAAGGAAAAAACCAAAGCCGAAGCCCACTTGGAATCCGAAGAATGCATGGAAAGGGCTCATGACGCAAATATCGACGGTCGAACGGATCGAGGAGAACCGGATAATAATCCTGGCATAGAAGAAAAATCAGAAAATGAAATCGAGAACACAAGAGATCGGGTCACATCAGATTCAGATGATTCCGGAACAGAGATAGGGGCCGATTCATCCCTGGAAGGGCCTGTTGATGCGTACGAGCGCATTGATGACTCCACAAACAAGCCGTGTAACGACCCGGACAAAGACGGTTATGGTGAAGGAAATGGATGTTTGGGGCCTGATTGCTGGCCCCAGGATCAAACCCGCCATCCAGGAGCACAGGAGACCTGTAACGGCCTCGATGATGACTGTGACGGCCAAATCGATGAGGACGGCGTTTGCCCCCAGGCAAAACCATATTTGTGGGTCTATATTCTAGCAGGCCAGTCCAACATGGTTGGACTCGGCGTCAATTCTGAACTCGGTTCTGAAGATTCGGGCGTTGTTCCAAACGCATATATTTTCTGCGACCTGTCTGTACATCCCAATTCCAACTGCCACCAGTGGAAACCGCTCGCTCCGGGGTTCGGTGTCATGCCGGATCACTTCGGACCGGAGTTGGCCTTCGGGCGCCGGATGCATCAATATTGGCCGGGCAGGGCATTCGGAATAATAAAAGTGGCAGAGGGAGGTACCGCATTACACGATCGCTGGGCGGCCGGCTCGGGAGACCTATATCAATTACTTATTAAAACAGTGGCGGAACAAATGACGGACCTAAGCAATGGTTGGACGCCCAGGATTGCAGGTTTCGTCTGGATGCAGGGAGAATCCGATGCATGCTCGTCCGGTGACGCCAATGCCTATTACTTCAACCTGCTAAAATTCATCAAAACCCTTCGTTCAGACCTGGGCATGGAGCTTCTGCCCATAGTCGCAGGCCTTATTGCCGACCAACCCATGTGGCCCGAAGCCAGTACCGTGCGCAAAGCCACTTCACTGTTGGCCGATCAAATCGGTCCCATGGACGTGGTGGAAACCACGGACCTGCCCAGGCACCCGGACGACCAGGCCCACTATGACACCACAGGCCAGCTTGAACTGGGCAAACGCTTTGCAGACAGCATGAACGCGCTCCTTGCGGACTTGCACTGGGCGTTTCCGGAAGACTTTTCGTCAACACCCGGGGATGGTTTCTGGCAGTACGATGCATGTCTAGGCAACACATGCTCTTCGCTTAAATGGGATATGTTCAACAAAAGGTGGAAAAACAGCGACAAGAGCGTTCTCATTGGAAACGGATGGCTCCAACCGAGTGCCCTTCAAGAGGCTGTTCTTACGTGGTGGGCGCCCTTTGACGGCAAGATCGATGTGTCGGCATCCGCCAGACTGGCCAATGCCGGTGGAGATGGCACACGAATCTCGATTTCGAGAGACGACGAGGTTCTTTTCGGCCCCGAACAGACCAATAGCAGCACAGATGTCCAAGCCCACTTCACAATAGAGGTGACACAGGGGCAAAAATTGCGTTTCATCACAGATTGCGGGACATCATCCGATGCTGTTTCCGACTCCACCAATTGGCGGATATCCATCGACATGACCCAGGTCACCGGTGACTAGGGGCATGGTTCAAGGAGAAAGCCCATGTCCTGCATAGGAATAATACCGGCAAGATACGGCTCCAGCAGGTTTCCGGGCAAACCCCTGGCCGACCTGCTGGGCAGGCCGCTCATCCAGTGGGTTTACGACGGAACCAGGCCTTCAAAGAAGATTTCAAGCCTGTTCGTTGCAACCGACGATCAAAGAATAGCCAAGGCGGTAAAGGATTTCGGCGGTGACTATATCATGACGAGCGACGAGCCCAAAAACGGCACCGAACGTATTATCGAGGCACTGAAAACCATACGCCAGACAACCAATCTCGATCCCGAGATTGTGGTGAACGTGCAGGCCGATGAACCCATGATTACAGGCGATGATATCGACATGGCCGTACAGGCACTTGCAACAGACAGTGATGCATCCGTGGCAACCATTGCCTATCGGACCGATGAAAAAGCCCGGTACCTCGACCCAAACAGCGTAAAGGTCGTGCTGGACAGCAGGTCCAGGGCACTGTACTTTTCGAGATCGCCCATTCCTTACGGGCGGAAGCCGGGGGCTGACATCCTGATCCACGCCGGTGTATATGCCTATCGAGTTGATGCCCTAAATGCATATGCGTCCATGCCCAAAACACGGCTCGAGCTAAGCGAAAGCCTGGAACAGTTGAGGTTCCTGGAAAACGGCCACATTATTGCCGTAGCCTTGCCTGACAAGCAATTTATTTCCGTGGATACGAAACAAGACCTTGATAGGTTGCACGACTTTATAAGTACCTGAATAGAGCAGCAGGCACATTTGCCTGTAAAATCATCAGGTGCTATCATTATCAAGCATATTTGATAAAGCCGTACAACCGGCGAATGGGTGTATGCGGAGGGATTCCAAGTTGAAAAAAAGAGAAAGGGGTTTCACCCTCATAGAACTGATGGCAACGGTTGCCATAATAGCAATCCTTGCAGGCATAGGCGTCACTGTACTTCAAAAATTCATCTACCGGGGCAGGGTATCCGAAGTATCGAGCATGTTCTACAGGATCATTACAAAGGAAAACAGTTACTACAACGAGTTCGGCACCTATGTAAGCAATGGGTGGGCCCCTGTGGCGCCTGCGGCGGTCAGCGGCCAGGGCTCCATGAAATGGCCGGCCCCGGCCAATATCATAGTCAGGGGTTTCGAAGAAATAGGATTCAGACCTGACAAGTCGACGGTGTGGCATATATTCAGGGTTACGGCGTGTAAAGATGTAACCCAGGCACCTTGCTCTACCCTGCCATGCAGTTCAGCACCGCGAAACTTTCCTAACTTGTACACAGGGCCGGGCTTCATCATCGAAGCAATTGGAGACGTTAACAACGACGGCAACCAGGGCCACTACTGTGCTACGTCGCATTCGACAGTGCCGATCCTGGTCACCCCGGACTGGCCCGGCCAGGAGAGCGCATTTTAGGTTTTCCGGTCTTTTTTT
>JAADFL010000034.1 GCA_013152945.1 Deltaproteobacteria bacterium
CCTCACCATACGCATAGAACCTGTAGGCTGATGTCTTGCTGAATCGCACGTGCCCCGCATCCTTGCTCTTGCCTGCCTTCACCGGGTTGGCCAGACTGCCAAAGACCTATATAACCTCCTTCCACAGGATCCGGCCGGTGCGGATGTCGACACCCATGAACCCCTTGGGTTTGAATACGATCAACAGCGTTGAATCATGACGCTTCACCCTGAGCCTGTCTTGAACAAAGGTTTTTACTGAATAGGCATCATTCGCACTCAATTCCAAGCCCTGAAACAGGTCCTTTTGAGGCAAAGTCCATAGAACCTTACCCTCTGCGTCCACACATGTGATACGTCTCGGTGAATTGCTTCCGACCTGGTCTTGATGGACTATCAGCGCAATGGTCTGATCCTGGTAAGCAATCCAGCCTTCCAGGAATACCTTGTCCCTGGCCAGTTCTTCAGCCCTTGCATCATAAAAACTTTCAAGGAGAGACAACTTTGCAAAATAGGACTCCATAAAGCTCGCATGATAGAGCTTGAACGCCGGTCCCGTGACCAAAAAGAGACGCTTCCTGGCACCACCAGAAGGATCTGCCAACACAAAAAGCTTGATTTCGCCCAGTTGGGAATCCAATGACTTGAGAAAATCCTTCTTGTCGCTGTATAGCTTTTTCTGTTCCAGGCCATAGATAAGGGTTCGGCCGTCCTTGGTATAGATCTTTAAATAGGGCGGCCGTTTCACATCTGCAACAATGCGCAGTATTCCGGAGGCCAACTCTGGGAATTTTTTTGCAAGGTCATTCTGAGTCATTATCACCTGTCCTGTCTTGGCGTCCAGGACCCTCAGGTGGGTCGTGTAAAACCTACGTTCAACAGGCACTTCCCATATCTCATGGCCTATCGGTATCAACACACAATCTGGAGGGAGGGAGTCATACTTGGTCTTCTGTCTTTGCAACACAGCCTTTGCCATGGGGTCATAATGATAGAGATAGGTCTTGCAAAAAAGCCCTTTTATGGTTTTAACCTCTTTTCCTGGACGCTTTGTCGTGGATAAATACTCAAAGGAACCATCTGTAAGAACCAGGAGCCTTGGCTGTGAGCCGGCATCTGGAATTAGCACCGCGTCCATCAACTTGCCCGAAATCCTATTTCTCCCAAACATCGAGACCCCCTCGTAGGCCCCAATGGCGATTGCGACAAGAATCAAAACAATGATAAGAATTTTCTTTCCCATGGCTTTCCCCATCAGCAAGGTTTGAACTTATGTCCAAATACAGCCACAAACATTAATAAAAACCAATGAAAAATCAATTAATAAATAATAGTATCAAACGTCCTGAAATGGAAGCTGAATATTAGATGGAGGACAGATACGAGAACGACTCAAAGGGAAATTTTGACAAGGCTCCATTTTATAAACAATCAATGTATTGCGACCGGCCAAAGCAGCATTCTGACGGGCTTGTACCGCCTTATGAAAGGTCCAAGTCAAGGGCACAAGGGTAACGCAAAACCGCTTGCAGGCAGATCCTCTATCAGATGACGTGCCAAGGTAGACTTGCCGGTTTAACGAGCCCCGGCAACTACCAGGATCTTCCCGTCCGACGTTGAACGCTGAAATATCATCGATACCGGTGAAATCTCGATTTCAAAACATCGAAACCTCACGGTCCGGACCGTCCGGTTAGAAAGCTCCCCTTCTCAATACCTTGCCGGGTCTGCCTCCAGGGTGATAGCCATTTTCATCCTTAACAATCTTGCCGTTGACAATCACCATTTCGATGCCATTGGGCCAATGCATGGGATTGGACGCAGTGGAATTGCTCTTGAGCCGCTCTGGATCGAAGGCCACCAGGTCGGCGTACCATCCCGTGGCTACCTTGCCCCTGCGTTCTATACCAGCCTGGGTTGCGGGCAAATAGGTGCACTTTCTTATTCCTTCCCTAAGTTCGAGATCTTTGCCTTCACCGCAGTACTGGGACAAGAACTTCGGGTAACAGTCGTAGAACAAGTGTGATGGCATGCCGTACCCGAGGAGTATCGAATCGGTAACTATGGAGACATTGGGATTTTTCAAAGTAGACGCCAATGATAGTTCGATAAGTGGATCGCCTGGAAAAGTGGCGGTCTCGAATATAAGGACCCTTCCCTGCTCTTCGATCAGCAGGTCACAGGCCACATCGAAAGGGTGCTTGCCTCTCTCCTTTCCTATTTGCACGAGATTTTTTCCGACCAGGCCTTGGTTTTTCCCGCTTACCACGCTCATGATATAGATGCCGTCCCATCCAAGGGTCTTGAAGAAATTCATGGACCATTCGGACGGTCCCCTGTGCGGCCACTTCGCCTGGCCCTTTTCAATGGTCTCCCTGATTCGTTTCCTCTGGGTCTTGTCTTTGAGTCTTCCCAAGATATCATCCCTGGTTCCTTCAAGTGCCCATGGAGGAAAAGCTGCCAGCATGTGGGTGAAACCCGCGGCAGTGGGCATGGCATCCACTCCCACCGGATAACCCCTCGAACGAAGCTTGTCCACCTTTTCCAATATCGGCTTGGCGCCTGCATCGACGGGCAATGGAAAATGGTGCATGTTGTAGAGCTTGCTTCCGGCCTTTACGAATCGCATGAACAAGGGGTTGAGCCTATCTCCGAAATTGGGAATCCAAAACAAGTGGCTTACCTGGACCGGTACTTCCGCCTTGCGGCCGACAGACACCACCTCTTCAACCGCCAAATCCAGGGTGTCCGAGTTGTACGAGCGAAGGTGAGCTGTGAAAATGCCGTTGTGCCTCGATACAACCTTTGCCAGTCCCTCAAGCTCATTCGAATCGGAGGCCAGGGCCGGAAAATATTGCAGGCCGGTGGACATGCCGAGTGCACCGGCTTCCATGGATTCCTCGAGCAGGTTCCTCATCTTTTTCAATGCAACCTGGTCGGCCAGGACGTTCCTTGAACCAAGCGCATCTATCCGCAACATGCCGTGAGGAACCAGGACACCGATATTCAAGACCACCCCCTGCTTTTCAAGGTGGGATAGGAATCCGTCCATGGTCTTCCACTTGATCACATTTTCCTGGGGTGCGCCTATGAAAAAATCATAGAAGGCCATTTGAAAATCACGGTTTTCCTTGCTTACCGGTGCCATTGCCACGCCGCAGTTCCCGCCGACCACAGTAGTCACACCCTGGCGTACAAGGGGTTCCAACAATTTCTCGTGGTCATCCTTGTATGCCGTGAGATCCACGTGCGTATGGATGTCTATGAATCCCGGGCAAAGGGCAAGGCCTTTCAGGTCTATGCTCTCCTTTGCATCAGCTTCGGACAAATCGCCTATGGCTGCAATCTTGTCCTCGACCACTCCCAGGTCGGCTTTGAATGGTTGCCTTCCGGTTCCGTCATGTATGTTTGCGTTTTTCAGTCTTAAGTCCAATTCGATCTTGATTGCCATAATGAGCCTCCAAAGCCAAGAACCTTCAAGTAAGACAACAATACTACTTGGAAAGGGAACTTCAAGTAAGAGAACTTCTTGTCACTACCCGAATAAACAGGACAACTATTATAGCCCCGGCAAGGGTACGGTCGTCAGTAATGCCTTCAAATCCCTGTCCTCGAATAAGATACCCGCTCCGATGAACCAGGTCGTACGGTTGTCCCAGTTCAGCATGTCGTCCATGCCTCCGGATAGGAAGATGTGGTTCAAGAGTTCGTACGAGGCCATGAGCTTAAGTCTCGGATAACCGCCGGCAAGGGGATTCCAGTCGAACAGGTCAAGTTTCAGCTTCAGTGAGTCATTAAGAAAATCAAGGTCCGTTCCTACCCCACCCGTATTTTCTATCAGTCCGAATCTCAATGTCACGAAGTAGAACCTTCTTGCAAACTCGATCGAGAACTTGAGCTGGTCGGGTTTCCTGACCAACTCGTCTTTTGATTCGGAGTACTTGGTTCCATCCGCCCTGGTTCCGGTCGTCGTTGTTATCGTCCTCTGGTACGCCGGCCTATGGTCGTCAATTAGTTCAATCAGGTAGTACTTATCGAACCTTGGTTGAAGCTTCAAACCCACGTACGCCTTGCCGCCCGGTCTCTTGTCGATGTTCAGCATATTCGTGTGGTACTCGTAACGCACATCGAAAATGGTCCTAAGCTTGACGATTCGGTTCATGAAATCCGATGCGCTCTCAGTCAGGTCAGCCACATTGTCGGCCATATCCTCGTCCGTAAGCAACCTGCCTATCGTGCCCTGCCCGTTATCGAGCTTGGTAATTACACTCTTTGCCTTTTCAGAGGCTCCCTTCAGGTTGTCCATGGTCTCTTCAGCTTTTTTAATCGACGATTCAAGTGATTTTATTCCTTGTTCTACTTTTTGAAGGTCTTCCTTCACTTTTGGCTTACCTTCCCTGAGCATGTCTTTCAATTCACGTGCAATATCCCTGGCGTCTGAGAGCAGCATGTGGATGCCCGTGCGATTGGCCTCGGTCATGGAACGAAGGTTGCTCGAAAGCGATTCGAAGTTTTCCAGGGTCTTTTGAAGACGGTCTTCGTTGGCCAAAAGCAGTGCCCTTACTTGGTCGGAGGTATTCGCCATATTGTCGAGAAGCCTGGACATGGAGCCCACACCCTTATCCGTGCCCAGGACTTGTTTAAGACCTGCAGTGATCGTCTTGATGTCAGCGGTTATCTGGCCCATATTGTCCATCACCACCTTCATCTGGTCCCGCCCCTCCACATTGTTGATGAAGCCGCCGTCAAGTATCAGGCCTGTGCCGGGTGTACCCGGGGTCAATTCTATGCTGGTCATGCCCAGCAAGGATTCCTGTCTCTTGCGAGCCATGGCGTCCTTGTGGAGTTCGACGTCCTTCCTGATGAGCATGGTGACCCTGGCCTTGTTTTCCACCAAGGTTATGGCTGTTATCTCGCCGATATCGATTCCAGCCACCTTAACCATTCCGCCCTTGATCAGGCCTGTGGCATCGCTGAAATCAGCGTACACCGTGTACCCGCTGGCCCCTTTTAGTGGAGAATCGGCTGTCTCCCATACGTACACGAAAAAAGCCGAAAGAGAGGCGATGAACAATATCCCCACCTTCATCGGGGTCAGGAACCTTTTCATCCGGCCCTCCCGCGTCGGATGAATTCCCGCAACTTCGGACTCGGATCATTCTCGATTTCATCCGGCGTTCCATATGCATTTATCACACCTTCGTGCAGGAAGGCTATGTAATGTCCCACCCTGAACGTGGCCGCAACATCATGAGTGATTACCACGCATGTCAGACCGAGCCGCTTCTGTACATCGATGACCAAGTCATTGATAGTCGATGCTGTTATCGGATCCAGGCCCGTTGTCGGCTCATCATATAGTATAATCTGCGGCCGGTGAACGATTGCCCTAGCAACGCCGACTCTCTTGCGCATTCCACCCGATAGCTCGGAAGGGAACTTGTCCTCTGTCCCTTCCATTCCCACAGCAGTCAGAGTCTCTTCGACACGTTGTTTTATTTGTGCCCTTGAAAATCCGGAATGCTCTACAAGGGGAAATGCCACGTTGTCGAAGACATTCATGGAATCGAACAGCGCGGCGTTTTGAAAGCACAACCCGAAATTGGTTCGCAGCCTCCCAAGTTCCCTGCCGGTCGCCGAGCTTATTTCCCGGCCGTCGACCAGTACCCTGCCCGAGTCCGGCCTCAACAATGCTAGGATGTGCTTGATCAATACGCTTTTACCTGATCCGCTCTTGCCGATGACCACCGTGGTTTTTCCTTGCGGGATATTCAGGTCCACACCCCTTAAAACCGGTTGGTTGCCGAAGGATTTGTACAATCTTTCGATCTTGATCATGACAAGTTTATCTCCAAGATTACTTGCCTACTCCCGAACCCATTAGGGCGGTCATCAACAAGTCCACGAACAGTACCGATACGGATGTCAGAACCACCGCCCTTGTTATGGCTTCTCCAACGCCCTTTGCACCGCCCTTGGCAAAAAAGCCTTTGTAGCAGGATACGGTGGCCATGACCATGCCGAAAACAGCGGCTTTTATCAAGCCGTTGTAAACGTCTTCAGGATCTACATAATATTGAATCCTGTTGATAAAGGTTCCTGCATCTATTCCCACATAATATACCCCGACTATGTACGCCCCGATGGTTCCGACTGCGTCGAATACCATTGTCAAGACCGGCAACATTACAGTCGAGGCAATCAGTCGCGGGGCAGCCAGGTATTGTATCGGCTCTACCGCCATTGTTTCCAAGGCGTCTATCTGCTCGGTCACCCGCATGGCTCCCAGTTCCGCAGCCATGGCCGATCCGGCTCTTCCGGTTACCACCAGGGCGGTAAAGACAGGTCCTATCTCCCTGGTCAAAGACAATGCCACTGTGGAGCCCACGAGATCCTGGGCTGAAAAAAGTTTGAATGCATAGCTGCTCTGCAAGGCAAAGACCATTCCTGCAAATGAGCCGGTCAGGAAAACTATGAAAAACGAGTTCACACCTATGAATTCCATCTGTGACAGTATCAGCCTGAGCCTGAAGGGCGGCAGAAAAGCCAGCTTTACGGCCCTGGCGCTGAAGATGGCGTAGTTACCGGCACCCTCGATTATTCTTTTCAATGCGCCGAGCAGTAGTTCCACAATGATTCTACTTTCAACCGCTGTGTTCCAGCAGGAATGCATGCTTCAAGAGTATACTCCGGCCGGTTGTCTCAATCAGTCCGCGCCTCTGAAACTCGGATAATGCCCTTGATACGGTTTCCCTGGATGTACCGGCCATACTTGCAATATCCTGCTGGGTAGGCCTTGAATGTATGGCCAGTCCGTCCTCAACTTCCTTTCCCTCCTGGTCGGCAAGATGCAGGAGAACCCGGGCCACTCTGCCGTACACATCCAGCAGGGCGAGATTGCTTATTATTTCGTCAGCTCTTCTCAAGCGGCGACTCATTTCCGCCAGGATATTGAGTGTCGCGACAGGCGAAGATTTCAAAAAATCGACAAAGTCATCTCTTTTTAATATTAAAACCTTGGACTTTTTCATGGCTATGACATTGGCACTCCTTGGATGGTTGTCGAAAAGGGACATCTCGCCGAAGAAGTCGTTTTTCTTGAATATGGAAAGTATCATTTCCCTGCCTGATTCGCTGAATAGGACGACCTTGACCCTTCCTTCTACGATTATGAAAAGGGAATCCCCAACCTCGTCGTGGCTGACTATCAACTGGTCTTTAGGGAAAACTTTTTCTGCAAGCAACTTACTGAGTTTTGTAATCTCCTTGTCCCTGAGGCCTTCGAAGATGGATACCCTTCGAAGCAGTTCTTCATACATTAAATATCTCCCCTCAAAACTCGTTCGCAATAACAACTAAAAGATTTTAGGCATTGTGGGTTGCAACTGTCAACATTGTAAGCACGATTGCACGGTTGGAATGCCGTGACCACCCTTATGATTGCAAGGATGGATACGATTGCATCATGGACGTGTGTTCCGGCATAGGCGAAACCTATGAATGGAAACGGCAGGTGCCGGTTCCGATTGCAACCACACGAATACGATCTGCGACCAGGCCGCTTACGTGCATGGCTGTTTGACCAATGGGGACAAGCAAAGGTGGACGTGCAATAACAGCCCCGGCAGGTGCGATTCAGTAAGGGATACAGATACAAATACCGACAGGACATTGATATTGACACGGACATTGATACTGATAATGATACTGATAATGACTCTGATACAGATACCGGTACTGATACAGGCATGTTGCAAGTTTCCGGCCCTGCAATCAAGGATTCCTGTGGTTATGGGGCACAAGGTGGCAGTACGAACGTTATGACTTGGCTGTTGGCAACGACATTGCTCATGCTGGCGGTCAGGCCCGGGAAACAAAGGCCCTGAAAGAGAAACAAACAGTCAAGCGGAGGCTATGAACATGAAAAGATTACCGATAATCGTCGTATTCTTGTTACCTGCCTTCTTGTACGTTTTCCAGGGATGTTCGGGAACCAACAGCAATGATTCGGGCGGGCCGGACTGCCTTGGCATAGACTGCTCGGGCCATGGCACGTGCCTGTTGATGACTGGAGTTGCGTACTGTGATTGTGATCCAGGTTACAATGTTTCGGCAACCGGCCTCGAATGTTTCAAGTCCGGCGGCGATTCCGACGTGGACAC
>JAADFL010000035.1 GCA_013152945.1 Deltaproteobacteria bacterium
GGAGTTCGGGCGATGGAGCGGGAATATTCAACTCGATCATCTGGCAGGCCGGGGACAATGGATACGGGTACAGGGAGAGCGTTCTTCAACCTCCAGAGGGTGTGCACGTTGAATACTCCATAATTGCAGGCGGAGCCTCTGGGAACGGAAACATCGACTCGGACCCCATGTTCGTACGGCCCGATGAATTAAATTTCCACCTGCAAGCCGAGTCGCCGGCAATAGACGCGGCAAGCGGCCTCTATGCACCGGCTGTGGACATAGAAGGTCAACCGCGCTTCGATGTACCGGATCGGCCCAATGCCTTTGATTGCAGCGATATAAAAGAGGACTGCGTCAACGCCGCCGACATAGGTGCGTACGAATTCCGGCCGTGATCCAAGACGGCCTAACAAACGCTATGCCGCTCAACCGCGTTTTGCTTCAACGCGAATGCAATGACTCGATTCTTGTTGATTCTTGGTGCGGAATGGCAGTCATTCCGTCACGACCATTTACCCCCGTTCTGCCGCGTATCCGCCACATCTCCACTTCCTGTTGATCTTTTACACTCAAGGTAGTTAAGCTATTGACTCTATGAAAAAGGCACTGCAAATAGAGACCAATGAAAGTATCAGAATCGAGTTCGACCTTGCCGGAATCGGTTCCAGGGCGGTAGCAGCCCTGCTGGATCACCTGATCATTCTGGTAATCCTTGCAGCCATTCTCCTGTTGTTTCTGGGAATCAAGCGAATCCTTCCTCTTGAAGAGCCGGGAAGAGATTTTCAACAGGTTATATCCAATGTCGCCACAGCATTGTTGGTAATATCCTGGTTTTTGATCATAGTAGGGTACTTCCTGTTTTTCGAAACCAGGTACAAAGGCAAGACGCCTGGTAAAAGAATAGCCGGCATCAGGGTGATAAAAGACGACGGCTCGTCACCGGGAGCCAAGGAGGCCGCAATCAGGACATTTTTCAGACCCGTGGATTTCCTGCCCATGGGCTACTTCCTTGCAATGATGTCAGCCATTATTTCAAATCGGGGCAAACGCCTTGGCGACCTTGCCGCCGGTACTGTCGTGATTAGGTCTCCATCACCTGCCGGAATCGGGTTGACCTCGATTGATCCAGCACAAACAAGGCTCATCGGTTTACTGGATAAGGCTGACCAAGTTGGAACGAGCATGCTCAATGCAAACGAAATGGATGAAATCGTACTCCTTCACAGGGAAATATGCGCTATGCTCTCCAGGGCAAAGGAGAATAGGGCCGGGATAAAAAACAATGATCAACTCGTCCTTGACTTGAACAGGCTTGCCGCCAGGTCACATTCCATTATCGACCCTTCGAAAGCCGACAGGCAAGGAGCGGCTCTTGAGTTCCTGCGAACCGGTTTTCCAAGATTGGTGAGAAAAACCGGTGTGTTCCATATCGTTTCCGCAGCCTTTTTGTTCATTCCTTTTTTGACAACTTTGTTTGTCGTTTCACAAAGGCCGCAGTACTCGTTGATCCTTGCGCCCGAATTGTCCGGCGTTTTCGATTCCCTCGACCGTATGTACGGTGATTTCAACAACCAGGGACGGCCGCCGGGCCTGGAAACCGCAATGGCCAGCTTCTATGTTACCAACAACACCAGGGTTGCCTTGATGTGTTTTTGCTTTGGTATATTTTTCGGCCTGGGCACATTATTGGTACTCTTTTTCAACGGTCTGTACCTGGGCGCCATCACCGGACTGGTGCACACGCGGGGTCTCCAGTTCAACCTGCTCTCATTCGTTGCAGCACATGGACCACTGGAAATCACAGGAATAGTGCTTGCCGGCGGTGCCGGATTGATGATTGGATATGCACTGCTGGAACCAACCAACCTGCCGAGAAGCGAACACCTTGCATCAAGAGGCCGGGATGCCGTAATGCTTGTAGCCGGTGCTGCTTTTTTCATAGCGCTCGCGGCACCGATCGAGGCATTTGTCTCCTCTTCTTCCATGCCCGGTGGATTCAAGATCGGTCTCGGAACAATAAACCTGGCGCTCGTGATTCTCCACCTGGTTCTCTCGGGACGACATTCGTGGACAGATGCAAAAAACGGTCTGAACATAAATAGTAGACAGGCGAAAGGACAAAACACATGAACCCCGGACAAGACAGGAAAACACGAGCAGGAATGAAAGCGCCCGGAAAAAGGATTTTTCATGAACATTCATCATTGTTCCCATGGTGGTTCCCGTTTCTTATCCCCTTATTCATGTTAGAATCATGTGCGTACGATAGTGTAATCAGGGAGCCGCCAAGAGCTCACAAGATCTACCACCATGGTGACGTACCCCTTTCCGAAAAAAAGGAAGTGGCAAAAGAACGCAGGTTGGAAGCTCATACTCCTTTGCAGGCTGAGGAAGCGGGGTTTTTCGAGTTGAAAAGCCAAGAAACAGAAAACCAGGTTCTACCTGCTGCCGGCAAGGTATTCTATGTTCGGAGGGGGGCGGGACCCGGGCCCGGGCACCATGCGCTCTTCTTTCTCTCCGGTCTAAATGCATTCGAGCCCTTGGGAAGACGCCTGGAGCCTGTATGTGACGTGGTATATCTCAAGACTCCCCTGCCAGACGTCATGGGCCTCAAGGCAGGCATTGCCTCAATTGAGCTTGTAAGAAAAAACCTTAACATGGAAAAGATATTCCTGGTGGCTGTGCAGGAAAGATCAGCCTGCGCCTTTGAATACGCAGCAAGGTATCCCGGGCATACAGCGGGAATAATAATCATATCCGGCCTGCTGGACGTGCAATCCAATATTGATGAAAGCCTTGCCGCAATGCCTTTGAACAAGGCCGGTCCGGGACTGTCGATCAATCACTTGAAATCCTTTAGTATCATAGATTACTTCAAGGCTCTATCGGCTGAATGTGATACCGGCAATTATGTTTCAGCAAACAGATGCGTAGAACTCGAACTAAAGGCGGAAAAATCGATAAAGGCGTTTTTTTATCCCGGCTCGGAAGAATTTTCGCAACCATCGAAACAAGCACTTTCGGTTCCACCTATCGAGAGGGCCAAAGGCATAGCTGAATTTCTTAAGTTCAAGGCCGTCGACCTGGCAGATAAAATAAAAAAAATCCCCGTACTTGTTGTTTTTGGAGAAAACGACCTGCTCGCGCAAAGAGAACAGGCAAACGATCTCATATCGACTCTTGCCAATGCGCGGATAAAGATAATCAGGAAAGCCGGCCAAAGGCCGGACCTTGAAAAACCGGGCAAGGTGCTGGAAGCAATAACCCGAATACTCGGGCTGTCCGATACCCTGCCCCCTCCTTCGCCTTCTCCTTTGGATCTTGCATGGGAGCCGCCGGCCGGCCTTGATAAAAAGAAGGCCGATAAAACTTTGAAATCGACGTGCTTGGAAAAATATAAAAAAAAGGTATCTGCTTTCTGCCATCTAATCGACAATGACAGCGCCATGCACGTGCTCAATATCACCCCTTTCGAAAAGAAGTCACTTTCACTCGATCTTTGTAAAAAAACACACTAACCAGGCTTCCTTGCTGTTATCAAGAGATCGGTCACGGACAATTGCCCGTCCGAAAGTTCCTTGAACGGTTCATCAAATTTTTTCCTGATATCCGGAGTTATTTCAGCCCTATCAAGGACAAACTGCCGGACATCTTCGAATCCGGCCCGAATGAGAACCTCGAGATAGTCATGTGCCAATCTCCTGCTCTGAAAGTAACCTGCATCTGATTGAACCTTCTTCCACTCGGCTTCAGGGGTCAAAAGATGGGTAAGGGGCCCATGATTTGCAGTTGCCCTGTGATCCGACAAATCCAGAAGGTGCCACATGACTCCTCCGGGTTTCAATACCCTGAACAACTCTGATGACAATGACTCGATATCCTGAACATGCTCCAGGGCTCCTGCAGAAAATATTGCATCAAAACCCTGCTCTGGAAAAGGCAAGAGCCCATCCTCCACAGGAGCCAGGTATTTCAAGGCGGGTCCGAGCCTGACCCTCTCATTTTCGAATCCGATAGACCTGGACCAGTCAAAAGGGCCGCCCCTGTCCATGACTTTGAAAAGCCTCTTGTAGTACGCCACATTTTCGAATATCAGGATCGGGGCCACATCCACCATTGTGACATTTGCCCCGCGAGCAGCCAGCAATGCCCCGACACCGGCGAACTCTCCCGGGCCGATCTCCAGTATTTCAGCCCTGTTGTACAGCTTGTGCTCAAACCCCGGCGACAACGCGGAAAGGTCTGATACCAGCCAATGATACCGTTTCCGGGCGTAGAAAACGCTTCCCGGGTCCTCCAGGGCCTCCGGGTACAGTTCCAGCAAAACCTGGTCCCTTTCACTTGAAGGCAACCTGGCCTCGATCGGCATGTCGCTGCCATGTTTCCTGCATGCATATCTCTTTCTGGCCGGTATTGAGGCCCCAATCCAGTGGCAAAGATCCTCCCACAACAATATCTTGTCCTTTTCGCGCGCTTCGAATATCAGGTCCCGGAAAACCCGGAGGCGTGCTCCTGGATTCAACTCCCGGGCCAACCTGCTGATAACATACATGCGGGAAGACTCACTCCAGGTAGAAAGCTCTTCCAGAACAGGCCTTCCCATGTACGCAAGCCTGCCCTTGATCCAGCCCGAGAGATCCCTCAACAATGCCATTTGCTGCTCGAATGTACTGTTGAACATCACGTTTGTGACGGCCCTGGTCACTCGTTCACGATCCAAGCTGTCCAACAGACGTTCTACGATGTGCAGCCGTTCCTCATCCGGCCTCTCCAATGCCCTGGCCAAAACAAAGGCCAGGCTGAAGCTTTCTCTGTCATGCCTTCTCATTGCAATCACTTGGTATCACGTGAAAACGTCCCATGCAACCGATCCGGAAAAGTTCTACTGCTCGACCACTGTTAAAAAAGTTATACAACCCTGACATATATGTCGTGGTTTTTCAGGGAATCAATCCCTCCCTGCCTGCTACCGGAAAGGTCATTTTTCTACTAGTCTTTTAATTACCGGCACTTGGAATTCATATTGTGTGTGGGCATCAAGATTGCATAATTTCAACAGCATGAGTGTTCCAGCATTAAAAAAGGCTACAATCAGGGTTTCATCGGCAAAGGCATCCGAGTTGATCGACCACATGGCTACAAAGCTCGGATTGTCCAAACCAGCTTGGTTGTACAAGGTTCTGGCAGTCGAACTGGGGGTTCATCCAGGCACTGTTCTTCGATACCACAGGCGTGAACTGCGCACCCTGGATGTACGCAGGTTGAAAGCATTGGAAGCCTTTACTTCCAAGGTCGATCGCGGGGAAGTGGTTGCGCCCAAGTCGTACAAAGGCTCCAGGCACAGATTCATGCCCAGGGGAGCACGGGTTCCCACGTCATTGCTCAAACCATTGCTTGAAAGGCTGCTCAAAAAACTGGGCATCAAGGAAAAGCAGATAATCTATCGATCCATCTCTTCGAGGACCGGCTTGCATGAAAACACCTTACTCCAATATTTCAACGAGGAACTGGATTCAGCACCTGCTTCCGTCGAATCAGCCCTAAGGGCCTTGCTCACCGAGTGCGACAGGAATGGATGTCCGACTCTTACAAGGGCACAGGACGGCAGGCAGGTTGTTCCCCGCCTTTTCTTTTGCCATCAGGTGGACAGAGTTATGGAGTCCTGCGGATTCGAGAACAAGATAGACCTTTTCAAGGAAGCATCTGAAAAAATAGGCGTTTCGGCAAGCAAGCTGTCCAAGGCCTACTATGACAACAGGACCAAGTTTGTACCCAGAGAATACGTTGACGAACTCGAAGAAGTCGAGTCACTGGCCGAGTATGATCCGGCCAGATCGTACCACCTGGGCCAAAGGCTGCGTCACCCCAGCTTCGGCACAGGCATCGTGGTGGAAAAGCTCAAGAAGAACATCATCAAGGTAAGGCTGGATCAAGGCGGTGAACTCATGCTGCGCGAAAATTATTACCATGACCCGTACAGGTGCAGGAGAGACTATAGCAGCAATGAATCAAGGACTTCGGACACTACTTCCGCCATGTAAATCATTCCTGGAGCCGTCACCTGCTTTCCAATCTATTCTTCCAAACCTGTCAGCCTTGTGAAAATTCCCTTTCCCAAGTATGGGCGACCAACTCAATGCCTTGCCTTGGTCCATGACATAGAAATTCATACGCCATGATTGACCGGGCCTGGGCCGGGATTGGATCGCCTTGAAGAAACACGACCAGGGGATGAATATTTCAACATCGTAACCAACGTCCCGGTCCTTGCTCGAATCCAGAGTGCCGTGCAATGCAACCGCACTCTTCAATTTGCAATTCCAGTCCTGGTGGCCGAAGGGACCATCCGGGTCGACCCTGGGCTTATTATAATCGTCAAAGAAAGAATCGAATACAAGGTTCTGGGGATTGACCTGTATCTCGTAGTAATCCTTGTTGTCACCGTCACCGTCCGGATCGGTCATGATTTCAACAGCATCCCTGGTCCAAAGATGCTGATCCCTCTTGTTCGGTTCGAATCCTCCCACGATATCCATGTCCCGCACCTTGAAGGCCAAGAGCAAAGCATCCCTTGTTCCAACCATGCAAACCGACGCCGAATGTTCATCCCCTTTGACAGGTCTTCCATTCCCGGGATTCACGAAAGAGCCTGTACATGCGCTTTGTTTCCAAATCAGGTCCTGGAACTTGCCGTCGATTTTCAGGTCCCGCGTATCATGGAAATCAAGGGGAACAGCAAGCCCTGGAATTCGATCTGCTTTGTTATTTTGATTATTTTTCCCGGATGTCGCCTTTGCCTCCGGGACAACCATGTCTCCCTGGTCAAGGACCGTGCCGGTCCTGGAGCATGAAACCGGCAACAGCACTATTGCAAGAGTTTCCAAGAAAAATACGTGCCGTAATGTCCCTCTTTTCTCCACTCCCGTTATCCCCAATATTTTTCTCTTCCCTCCCCCGGGTGGTGGGGCTGGAGGGACTCGAACCCTCACGAGCCTTGGCTCAGGGGATTTTAAGTCCCCTGCGTCTACCGGTTCCGCCACAGCCCCGTGACAAAAGAGAGTTTTAGCGGGAACGAAAATAAAGGCAAGAATTTTTTCTTTTTTTGGTCGATTGTTTTCCCCGGTGCGCCGACGGGTAACCGGAGTAACCGGCAAGGTGCTTGAATGCATATCTCCTCACCGGGTAAAAACCGTTCGCAGTAACTATTGCAACAAAGCTTCAAACTACCTATAAGATTCTCCTGGAAACGCCGGTGGCGATGTCACACCAAGGGAGGTGTATCAATGACCGGAAAAAGCTTCAAAGAATCAATCGAGGAAGGCATACCCGACTACATTCCCGAACATCCAAAAGATGATCCTGAAATAAACCATGCGCCCAAGAGACCGGATGTTCTCACCTTCGAGGAGAAACGCCTGGCACTATCCAACGCCCTGCGCTATTTTCCAAAGGCGCTCCATGAAAAGCTTGCACCTGAATTCGCAGACGAACTCGAACAACTGGGCAGGATATACATGCACAGGTACAGACCTGACTATGCCATGCATGCAAGGCCCATGAATGAATATCCGGCCCGTTGCCCTGCTGCTGCAGCCATAATGCTTATGATCCAGAACAACCTTGATCCAAGGGTGGCACAGCATCCTTACGAGCTGATAACTTATGGCGGCAACGGCACGGTCTTTCAAAACTGGGCCCAATACAGGCTCACGATGAAGTACCTTTCAAAACTGACTGAAGACCAGACCCTGGTCCTGTACTCGGGTCATCCCCTGGGCATCTTTCCTTCCTCGAAATGGGCGCCCAGGCTGGTCCTGACGAACGGTATGATGGTGCCTGCTTACAGCACCCCTCAGCAGTATGACAGGCTTTCGGCCCTGGGCGTCACGAGCTACGGGCAGATGACTGCAGGCAGCTTCATGTACATAGGCCCGCAGGGCATAGTCCACGGAACCACCATCACCTTGCTGAATGCGGGAAGGAAATACCTGGGCATCGAAGGAGAGCAAGGCTTGAGGGGCAAGGTGTTCGTAAGCTCGGGGCTTGGCGGAATGAGCGGTGCCCAGGCAAAGGCCGCGGTCATATCAGGCGCCATTGGAGTGATAGCCGAGATAAACCCCAAGGCAGTGGCAAAGAGGCACGACCAGGGCTGGGTCCAGGAAGTAGAGACCGATCTGGACAAGGTCCTTGGACGAATAGATCGAGCCAGAAAGGATAACATCCCTTTATCACTAGCATATCTAGGCAACGTAGTTGACCTCTGGGAACGCATGGTAAAGGAGAACATGCAAGTCGAGCTGGGTTCGGACCAGACATCTCTGCACATACCTTTCACAGGGGGATACTATCCGGCCGGACTGAGCATGGACCAAGCTCTGGAAATGATGAGGAAGGATCCGGCAGGTTTCAAAGAGGCTGTTCGCGAATCACTCAAACGCCAGGTCCTGGCAATCAATTCCATGTCGGCCCGGGGAATGTCTTTTTGGGACTATGGCAACGCATTCCTGCTGGAGGCAGGAAGAGCCGGAGCGGACATATTCAGGGAAAACGGTAAATTCAAGTACCCGTCGTACGTGGAAGACATAATGGGTCCCCTGGTATTCGACCTCGGTTTCGGTCCCTTCAGGTGGGTCTGCACCAGCAATGACACGGCAGACCTGCAGGTCACGGACGAGATTGCCGCCGACATAATAGAAGAAATGATTTCAAGTGCTCCAAAAGAAACATTGCAGCAATTGAAAGACAACCTGCACTGGATAAGACATGCAGGAGAAAACAAGCTTGTAGTCGGCTCAAAGGCCAGGATCCTCTATTCGCATGAACAGGGAAGGATAAAGATAGCCCTGGCATTCAACAAGGCCGTGCGTGAGGGCCGAATAAGGGCCCCGGTAGTAATCGGCCGGGACCACCACGACGTCGGCGGAACAGACTCGCCCTTCAGGGAAACGGCAAACATATACGATGGAAGCAACTTGTGTGCAGACATGGCTGTTCACAACATGGTGGGCGATTCTTTCAGGGGAGCTTCCTGGGTGAGCCTGCACAACGGCGGCGGCGTGGGCTGGGGCCAGGTAATAAACGGCGGTTTCGGCTTGGTCCTGGACGGAAGCGAAGAAGCAGACAACAGGATTCGGAGCATGATATCCTGGGACGTAACCAACGGCCTGGCAAGAAGGGCATGGGCCGGTAACAACAATGCAAAGTGGGCAATAAGCCGGGCAATGGAAAAACAAGCTTCGATCAAGGTCACCATGCCCAACGAATCTGATACGGATCTCCTCGTAAGAGCTGTCGAACACGCTACAGCCAAAAGAGGTAACTGACATGCAGCAGGAAACAATGGTGAAGAGGGCAAAAAGGCTGAAGAGCAAGCTCGTGGAGATAAGACGCACGATCCACAGGCATCCGGAACTTGCAATGCAAGAAACGAATACCGCTGCATACATCGCGGAGGTACTCAGGCATACAGGCCTCAAGGTCAGGAAAAACGTGGCGAAAACCGGCGTGGTCGGACTCCTGGAAGGCCGCCTAAAAGGTCCGTGCGTGGCATTGAGGGCAGACATGGATGCCCTGGACATACAGGAACAGAATGATGTCCCTTACAGGTCAAAGGAAAAGGGCAAGATGCATGCCTGTGGCCACGATGCTCACATCGCGGCATTGCTCGGGGCGGCAATTTTGATTGAGGGTCGAAGGTTCTCCTTGCCCGGCTCGGTCAAGTTTATCTTCCAACCGAGCGAGGAAACGCCCCCGGGCGGCGCCAAACCCATGATCGACGAGGGTGTACTCGAGGAGCCTGAAGTCAAGGCCATCTTCTCGTTGCACTCGGAACCGGATATCAAGGTGGGTCAAATCGGTGTCAAGGAAGGGACCATGATGGCCGCCGCCGATGATTTCACCGTGGCGATAAAAGGCGCTCCCAGCCACGGCGCAAGGCCCCACCTTGGAGTGGATGCCGTGGTACTGGCATCCCAGGCAGTGCTCGCTTTGCAAGTAATGTTGGCAAGAAGGATGGATCCCACCATACCCGCCCTGCTTACCATCGGGAAGATACACGGCGGATACCGAAGAAATATCATTGCCGACCAGGTATTCCTGGAAGGCACGTTGAGGACATTGTCGGACAGTTCCAGGCGAAGAGCCATGAGACTGCTCAAGAGTACTGTTTCCGGCATAGCGAAAACCGGCGGCGGATCGGCAAAGGTGGATTGGCACGGAGGATATCCCGCACTTGTCAACGACAGGTCGCTGAACCAGATTGTTCGCCAAGCAGGGGGGGAAATCCTCGGCAGAGGCAATATCGTGGAAATCCAGGATCCCGCCATGGGCGGCGAAGATTTTGCATATTACTGCAAGCAGGTGCCTGGAACTATGTTCAGGTTGGGCATCAAGAACAAGAGCAAGGGAATCGAGTACCCCTTGCATCATCCAAAGTTTGATCTTGATGAAGACTCACTGTGGATCGGCGCAGCAGTACTGGCAAGGGCGGTGGAGATCAAACTGTCCCTTGCATCCGGGAGCTGACGCTGACCCAAACAGGCGCGGCTGACTGTCAACTGGCTGCGATTGTTAGACAATTCACATTTAGAACATGCCTGACATGAAATTACCGGAAGCATGAACAGGAATAACAAAAGGGCATGAAGGGGCATGAAGGGGACGGAGGGGGGGACGGATTTATGCCATATTATAGGATTTAAATTATCAAACCCTATCTTTCTGCAAATTACACAAATATCTGAATGTAACGGAAAAACAAGATGGCGGCCAAAAGAACGCCTGGAAACACATACATCACCAACCACGCATACTAACCGCCCGCCGGGAACCAAGACACGATAGACTTCCTTCCACACCTTTTCCAATTCAGATAAAAATTCTTCATATTGATCAATATGTCCAAGTTGGTTTGGATTATCTTTATATTTTTTAAGATTCCAATACGGAGGAGAAGTAAGTACAAGGTGAACACTCTCATCCTCAAGGAAAGATAAATTACGAGCATCACCATTGACTAATTTTTGTACGGTTGATATTTGTTCATTTCTCATATAAATGACCTCACATGAGAACTTAGAGCTTTTGAAAAATTATTAAAAGAAAGATCAGCAGCGGGCTCTCGGTAAACCCCATCTTCTCCTTCAGACCTATCTGAAACAATAAATGATGATACTGTATAATGCCGTTCCAATACCAGCTTACGGCAAAAAATTTCATATCTCTTCATGTAAGACGCACCAACAAATTCTGGAAAAACTTTGAAGTGAGGTTCTTTTACTCGAACAGGTCTATTGGATGCTTCGCAATCTTCAAGCATTAAAATATCCTAGGAATGGTTGTCTGCCTCCGTTGAAGGCCCCCTCTCTAAAAGCAGTCCATAAATCCAGTGCACTCCCCATTGCCTCTTCAGTTCTATTGTTAAAATTGTTGCCAAATGAAGGACCGACTTGAGATTTTGCCTCAATAGCAACAATCAAATATCCATCCTTAATCATGAGCAAATCCCACTCTTTTGTTGGTCTGAAAAAACCCGGGAGTTCTAAGTGCCGTTTGTAAAAAATAGACTCTTCTCTAACACCGGATTCGACAATTAATCTGGTAAATAGATCAATAAAACCGTCCATTTGTGCTCCACCAGTTACAGCACTTCTTGGTCCGGCATCATTGACACCTCTTTTTTTCTGTCCCTCTCGTTGCAACCGCCGTGTGCGCCAGTAGTGCGCGACAGCTTCGCTGATATGTTTATCAATATTGTCTATTACTGCCATATATGTCCTCTGATGTTCGTACTAAGGCTGATCTCTTGGTCCACCCAAGCTCCATTACTCCGGAAATGCCAGTTCCCAACTGTGCTTGTAACGTACGAGGCTATGCTGCACTTGTCAAGCAAAACCCAGGGGAAAGACCTCGATCCGGATCATCGTACTGCTCAACCCTTGCCCAGCGCAGCCTGGCCCTCGATTGCATGGAATCGCCTATATAAGTAAACCGCAGAGCCTGAATCATGATAAGGTAGTAAAAGCATTACAAAGAGGTGATTGGATGGCAGTCCGGCAACGAGGATCGCATATTGGAATGCCAAAGCAACGGGATATGGTCTTCTGCCCGCCAAAGAGCGGGTTGTTTCAGTCTCTCCAATGAAAAAACAATTCGTAGAATGACCGTATTCAGCCGGGATCGGTCATGTATCGTCTATCTTTACTCGACATACTCTGATTTCGCCCGGCCCGGCCTCTGTCCCGTTCTGGCTGCATGAAGGCCGCATTTCCTTGCCAGAATCCGTGAAATAGAATAATTCTCTAATGATGGAACGTCTCAACCATGTGGGCATGGATATTTTATTGAGCCGGCCTTGAACTTTCAGGCCTTTTTTTGCAAAGGAGGCTCGTTCCCTGAGATGAGGAACATCATGCAGCCGGCTCTATCCATCGTCATCCTTGTAACGGCATGTGCCGGCACAACAAGGGCGGATACTGCACAGGCAGACAGGTCAGACCCGTCTGTATTATTCAGACTTGCCGAGAGACTGGCATCCAGGGGTGATTACAAGAAAGCCCTTGCCGAATACGGCGCAGCCCTACAACTCTACAAGAGGGCAAGAGACCTTTCGGGTACGGGCAGGACAGTGGACCGCATAGCCAGGCTTCACCTGGACATGGGTCACTTTGAAACAGCCAGGAAAGCCTTTGCCGCATCCAAGATGCTCCTGGACAAGGCCGGCGACAATCCGGGTCTTGCCGAATTGTACAAGAACCTGGGTGTACTCGAGGACCTTACGGGCCATTCGGACCTGGCAAAAACATACCTTGAAAAGGCCATCAGGCTGTACAAAGATCTCAAAGATAACGTGGGAATCGCTCACGCCACGATGAACATGGGAGTCCTCGAGGAATCATTCGGCCGCCACGACCAGGCCAGGAAACTCATTACCCGTGCGCTTGCCTTGTACAAAGCTGCAAAACAAAAGAAATTTGAAGCCGCTGCATTGAACAACCTTGCCAAAATCAATCTCGGTACAGGAAACTATCTCAAGGCCCTGCAAGACCTCAACAAGGCCCTGGAAAACACCAGAAAGTTAGGACTTCGACCGTTCGAGGCAAAGATCCTTGCAAACCTGGGCGCAGTGTATCAGCGCCTGGGCCAGGTCGAAAAGGCTTCCAAGAGCTACAATGACGCCCTGGCGCTGAATCAACATGATGGAAGGCAAAGAGAAACAGCCCGTAACATAATCAGCCTGGCAAGACTCTATCGGACGGCAGGCAACCTGAAAAAATCGGCCGATGAGTATTCAAAGGCTGCATCCATACTTGAAAAGATCAAAGACAATGCCTCGCTCCTTGATGTTCAAACAGGTATGACCGCCTTGTTGATTCAACAAGGTGAATCTGAAAAGGCAGCAAGGGTCCTGGAACGCGCCTTGAAGACATCTGAAAACCTTAAGAGACAATCCGAGGTGGTAAGGCTCCTGGCCATGCGGGCGATGTTGGACATGACCGGCGGAAAATTCAAACAAGCGCTGAAACCTTTGAAAAAGGCGCTTAGGTTATCAAAAGACCTGGGGTCACCTGAAAGCCTCATACTCGCATGTGAGCTGTTGTCGTTTTCATATAGAAAGCTCGGCATGTTGAACAGGGCTATCAAGATGAGTGAACGCTCGGTATCCGAGTCTGAAAAACTCCGCGAACTCGTATCGGGCGACGAACTTAAGACCGGCCTTTTCAGCAGGTTCGTAGGTGGTTATTCCCGGTTGTCCTCCCTCTATTTGGAGCAATACCAAAAAACAAAACGACAAAAATCATTGAACAAGGCGTTCAAGGCAATGGAGATGGGCCGAGCCAGGGGGTTACTTGACATGATAGCAAGGGGAGGAGTGGAGATCGAACAAGGCCTGCCGCCCGAGCTGCTTGCAAGGGAGCAATCTCTTTCAAGAAAGGCCAGGGATATCTCCAGGTCATTGAAAAGCGCCGGGAAAAAGGCCGACAAGCAGCGTCTGTCCGGAAAACTTGCAAAACTGTTGGAACAGCGGAGGAAACTAGCCGATCAAATAAGAAAGAAATATCCTGAATATGCGGCTGTCAAGTATCCAACGGCTGCTGATTTGAAAAAAGTTCAACATAGCCTTGGAAAAGATGAATTATTACTTGAGTACTCATTGGCTCCGGACGATTCGCATATTTGGGCAATAGGGCGAAAACACGTCACCGTACACAATTTCGACGGCCAACAGGTAAAAAGATGGATAGGTCTCTACAGGTACGTTCTGCGGGATCCTCTGGTAAGAGGGCTGACAAGGGCCAGGAGGAAGCTGCTGGAATTAAAACTTTACAAGGCCCTAATCTCGCCGGTGGAACACAGGCTGAAAGGCAAAAACAGGGTGTACATTTCACCATCCGGTGAACTCTACTCCCTTCCATTCTCCGCCCTAAAACGTGAAGACGGCGACTACCTTGCTGACTTGCTGATGTTCTCCTATGTGCCCAGTGCAACGGTATTTCTTCAACTCAAGGACAGGGCTAAACCCAGTGGAAACCGCCGTCCATATCTGGGATTCGGCGATCCTGTATTCGCCCCGGACGATGACCCGTCCAAGCTCCCCCACGGCTCCCTCAAGTTGCCCAGATTGCCAGGTACGGCCCAAGAGGTGACAGTCGCGGCCAAGGCCTTCGGCGATTCCGCCTCTGTCTTCCTGCGCCGAAAGGCAAAGGAATCCACCTTGAAACGCCTGGACCTCTCTTCGTACAAGGTCATACATTTTGCGACTCATGGCCTCCTCGGCCCTGAGGTGGCCTGGCTGGGTCAGCCTGCATTGGCCCTGTCATGCTGCGACGACGGCCAGGACGGCCTGCTCACCATGCAGGAAATATTCAACCTCAAGCTGAATGCCGACGTGGTGATATTGTCTGCATGTAATACGGGCCGGGGCAAGGAAGTCCGCGGAGAAGGAGTCATGGCATTGACCAGGGCGTTCTTTTATGCAGGAACCCCCTCGGTAGTAGTGACTCTCTGGCCCGTGCCGGACCAATCGACATCGCTGTTGATAGCTGATTTCGCAAAGGGCCTGGCCCACGGCGAGAGCCCCTCCAGGGCCCTTGCAGAGGCGAGAAACCATCTGCGATCAGAGACAAAACTCGACAAGTGGGGTAGACCATACAGACCATACGAACACCCGTTCTACTGGGCTCCTTTCGTGGTGCTCGGCAAGGACTGAAAGGAGGAAAAAATGCTATACAAGAGAGCAACTTTTTTAACATGTATTTCAATCACCATGTTGTTCTGTTTTTCAGCCAAAGCCGATGAGGCGATTGCAACGGCCAGCTATGTCAAGGGCCGGGTAACAGTAAGGCATAACAACAAGGATAACCCGCTTTCCAGGGGGACGCCCTTGTACCAGGGAGACCAGGTAAATGCAGGCAAACATTCAAAGGCCACCCTGGTTTTTATGGACGGCACGATAAAAGTGGTGAGAGCAGACAAGAGCCTCACCATCGGCAAAAAAACGGATGATTCAAAAACAAGGTCGGTCATCGAAGTGGGCAAAGCCGCCATCAAGTATTTTTTCGGTGCAGATCAGAAAAAGAGTAACTTGAGAGCCCTTGCAGGCACAAGAGGCGGAGAAGAGAAACCGGAGCTCGCGGCCTTGTATCCCGTTGGTGAGCTTACAACACATCCGAAGGAACTGGTTTGGACGCCCCTGGACGGTGTCAAATCGTACACGGTGAAAATTCACGAAGATACCGGCGTAGACGATCCCAATGTCCCGGGTGAGACACTGGATGTCAAGACGAACAGAATCGAAATCTCGAAATTCAAAACCAGACTGTTACCGGAAAAAATCTACATATGGCGTGTAACCGCCGTAAAGAACGACGGCAGCAAACTGGACGGCTGGTCATGGTTCGAGTTCCTGCCCAGGTCCAATGCGGAAGAACTCGAAAAGGCAAAAAACAACCTGTACAAGCTGGCTGCCGGAGATCCAGACGACACGACACCATATTACCTTCTAGCCAATATTTACCTGGGCCGGGACCTTACCTTCGAGGCTATACAGGAATACAGGAAGCTGCTTGCCAAGAATCCGTCCGATAATGAAACAATGCAGGAACTGAAAGATCTCTACAGCCTGTTGAAGCTGTCACCCAAGGCTGTACAGGCCTTTGAAAAGGCATTTCCGGTCAAGTAGTGTTACTGAGGCCAAGCAGGACTAGATGGTTGAATGAAAAAATACAAGATTAGGGGAATAATCCTGGCACTCGTGGTAACCGGGTTGCACCTACTTGCATCCAGAAGCGAGCTTTTTACCAGCCTGGAAAACGGGGCGCTCGACCTGCGCTTCTCCTTGCGCGGTCCGATCCCGAAAAGGGCCGAGACCGACCCGGTGATGGGCGACATAATAATCGTTGCAGTCGACGAGTGGAGCTTTAAAAAACTCGGAATCAACTGGCCCTTTCCTCCGTCCATGCACGCAAAGCTCATAACACGACTTGCCGATGCCGGGGCTGCGGTAATAGCATTCGACAACATCCACCCCCAGCCCGCTCCCGGATGCATGGCAAAGGAAGAGCCATTGCTGGCAAAGGCGGTGGAAAAAGCCGGTAACGTTGTCTGGGGAGCAAAGGTCAGGGCCGACGGCACACTTTACGACAAACCGATTCCAGGCCTTGCAAAGGCATGTGCCGCCATTGGTTACCTGAACATGCCGCAAGACCCGGATGGGACATTGAGGCGGGCTCTTGTCAAAATCGGGAAAACGCCGTCGTTTGCACTGGCAATAGCATCGGTCTACGCAGATCCTGTAACCGCATCCAGAAACGTGGAGCCGGGCAAGGACTACAGGATCAATTACCGCGGTGGTCCAAAGACATATACCACTCTGTCGTACTCGGATGTTTACCTCGGCACCATACCGGGAGGATTCAGCTTCGAGGACAAGATCGTACTGATCGGACCGACCGCGCCGGAGCTACAAGACAACAAGGAACATCCTTTTGGTCCTGGAGCGACAATGCCCGGGGTCGAGGTTCACGCCAACATAGTCGACAACCTGCTCTCTGCAAGACATTGGATATCAGAAGCTCCATCGTGGGTTAACACTCTTGTCTTGCTGGCCGCCTGTATGATGGCTACAGGGTTTGTCCTCCTCCTTTCTCCGATTCGGGCGGCCTTGTTGGTTATGGTTGTTGCAGGAGGATATGCTGTAACGGATTACTGGCTGTTTGCATTCCATGACTATGAATTGAACCTGGTTGGGCCGCTCCTGGCAATCCCCACTGTGTACATTTTCATGGCCGGGTACAGGCTCATCACCGAGCAGGCCGCAAGGGCCAGGCTCAAAGCCACGTTCAGCAGATACGTGTCACCCGACGTGGTAAAAGAACTCATTCAAGACCCTGAAAAAATCAAACTCGGCGGAGAAAAAAAGGAACTTACCGTCCTGTTCTCGGACATCAGGGGCTTTACCTCGATTTCAGAGAGAATGGCCCCGGAAGCCCTGGTGCCATTCTTGAATGATTACCTGTCCGCCATGAGTGCGTGTATACTCGAACGTCGCGGTATGCTGGACAAGTACATCGGCGACGCCATCATGGCGGTCTGGGGAGCACCGCTTCCCAACCCGTCCCATCCATCGGACGCATGCTTCGCAGCCATCGAGATGAAAACACGACTGGCCAGGCTTCGACCGATGTGGGAAGCCCGCGGCCTGCCCTCGCTTAAGGCAGGCATCGGAATCAACACAGGCGCCATGGTAGTCGGCAACATAGGCTCGAACCAAAAAATGGACTTCACGGTCATTGGCGACGAGGTCAACCTGGGCTCCAGGTTGGAAGGACTGACCAAGCAATACGGGGTCGAGATTATCGTCAGCCAGAACACGGTGGCAAAATTGGATGGAGAGCATTTTACGTTCAGGCTCCTGGACAAGGTGACGGTCAAGGGTAAAAAAGAACCGATAGATATTTTCGAACTTCTTGGGTACAAAGAAACTGAAATCGATCTCAAGGCATGGCTCGATCCCTTTGAAAGGGGCCTGAAACTCTATCATTCCATGAAATGGGAAGAGGCAAGGGAGGCGTTTTCCGCGGCTGACCGGTCCAGGGATGGAGGAGATGCGCCTTCAAGGCTTTACATGCAGAGAATCGCCCTTATCGAGCAAGATCCGCCATCGCAGGACTGGGACGGCGTGTGGAGGTGGAAGACAAAGTAGACCGGACATCCCTTTTCATATTCCGGATATTCGATGAGCCGGCAAGGCCGCGGCATAGGTGATGCTTTTAATCTCCATACGGCCGAAGCCGCACGCTCCCTGCGGCGCTGTACCGCCTGATCCATTGCTAAACAGCCTGGGATTTGATAACTGTTCACGGATCATGGAGGTGAAAATGTCCAAAGACTCTTATGAGAAGGTTCAAAAAGAATGGGAGACCGGTCTCCTTGCAAAAGCCCTCGGCAAGGCACCTGAAAGGAGGAAGAGTTTCGAGACCACATCAGGGCTTGAACTCGAAAGGCTGTATTTGCCCGAACACCTTGATGACTGGACATTCGAAGACAAGCTGGGCTTTCCCGGCGCATTTCCATTCACCAGGGGAGTGCAACCCACCATGTACAGGGGACGCTTTTGGACCATGCGGCAGTACGCCGGTTTTGCATCTGCAAGGGAAACGAATTCAAGGTTCAGGTACCTCCTCGAAAAAGGACAAACCGGGCTTTCCGTTGCATTCGATTTGCCCACCCAGATGGGATATGATCCGGACCATCCGCTTGCAGAGGGCGAAGTCGGAAAGGTGGGAGTGTCCATCTCGACCCTGGACGACATGCGTCAATTGTTCGACCGGATCCCGCTGTCAAAGGTCTCCACGTCCATGACCATCAATTCGACCGCAGCGATACTCCTGGCCATGTACGTTGCTGTAGCCCAGGAACAAGGGGCCGACATAACCCGGCTTAGAGGCACGATTCAAAACGACCTGCTCAAGGAATACGTGGCACGCGGCACTTACATCTTTCCGCCAAGACCTTCTATGAGAATAATCACCAATCTGTTCGAATGGTGCAAAAACAATGTTCCAAGGTGGAACCCGATTTCCATATCCGGTTACCACATACGGGAGGCAGGATCCACTGCAGTGCAGGAAATCGCTTTCACCCTTGCGAACGGCATTGCCTATGTGCAGGCAGCCCTCGATGCAGGACTCGAGATCGACCAGTTTGCAGGCAGGCTGTCCTTTTTCTTCGCGGCCCACAGCCAACTGCTGGAGGAAATAGCCAAGTTCCGCGCTGCCAGGAGGCTATGGGCAAAAATCATGCGAAACAAGTTCAAGGCCGCCAATCCAAAATCATGGGCCCTGCGTTTTCATACCCAGACATGTGGGCACCTGCTCACGGCGCAACAACCGCAAAACAACATAGTACGGGTGACACTCCAGGCACTGGCTGCCGTGCTGGGTGGAACCCAGAGTCTGCATACGAACTCCTGGGACGAGGCGTTTGCATTGCCGACAGAGGATTCAGTACGGATTGCACTCCGCACACAGCAGATCCTGGCTTACGAAAGCGGTGTGGCAGACACTGTGGATCCGCTCGCGGGAAGTTATGCCATTGAAAAACTCACTGACGACATCGAGCAGGCTGCATGGATTCTCATCCAGGAAATCGAAGACATGGGCGGAGCCGTGGCGGCCGTAGAGAACGGATGGATGAGCGACCAAATAGCCGACTCTGCGTACAAGACACAAAAGAGAATCGATTCCAAAGACCTTGCGGTAGTGGGAGTCAACAAGTTCGTGGAAGGTGAGGCTCCGCCGAAAGACATACTTCGCATCGACCCGGCTCTCGGGGAAAAAAGAAAACACGATGTTATCGATGCAAGGAAAAAACGTGATGAACAGGCGGTCGTTGATATCAGGACAAGGATTGCGGAAGCAGCGGCAGGCAACGAAAACCTGTTCCCGTTCATACTGGACGCTGTAAAAAAAGGCGCTACCCTCGGGGAGATCAGTAACTCGTTGCGAGAGGTCTTCGGCGAGTACAAGGCCAGTGCATGAAATCGGTTGGAAACACGCAAGGAGGAACAAATGGCGGTAGAGAAATTGAATCACGTGGCAATCGCGGTTAATGACATTGCAGAGGCAAAAAGGTTGTTTGAAGACATACTCGGGCTTGCCGCCTCCGAACCCGAAATCGTGGAAACACAAAAAGTAAAGACCGTGATGATCAAACTCGGTGATACCAGGATAGAACTCCTGGAACCGACATCCGGGGACTCGGCCATTGCAAAATTTCTCGAGAAGAAAGGTCCGGGTCTACACCACTTGTGCTACCAGGTGGACGACATCGAGGCGACAATAGATGCCATGAAAAACTCCGGTAGAAAGATGATCGATGAAACCGCACGACCCGGGGCTCATGGCACCATGATAGCATTTGCACATCCAAAATCCACCGGAGGCGTCCTCACTGAATTTGCCGAGGTTAAAAAATAAGGTTTCCCCTTGGGGAAATAACAAGAACAAAAGGGGAAGACGCAAAAAGGGGAGGCGGACGGAAGTTATTTTATACAGCTCTATATCTCGATATCGAGCTTTTCCACCATGTTTGACAACTCTACCTTGAGTTCAGCCAGGTTGGTCCTTGATTCGACAAGCTTGTCCGTTATTGTCGAAAGCTTCCTGTCCACTGCCATAAGGCGCGAGGTTTGGGCCGCTTTTAGCCGCTTGTTTTTCGACCTCTTGAGTAATTTCAGGTTCTGCCTTATCTCGTCGGCCCTCCTGGAAAGGTCGCTTCGCTGGCGTTCCAACGTGTTTATCCTGTCCCTGGTTATGGACAGTTTTTTGATCTTCTTCATCAAGGGCTGGAGTTGGGCCTTTATCTTGCCGTCTCCATCCTTGGAAGACACGTACACCTCTATCGCGCGCTGGGCATTGCGATCGGTTATTTTATAACTTGCCTGCATGGGATAACGTTGAGTCACCTTGAGCCTTGTCTCCTTACCCGGGACCACTTTTGTCGAAAAATACATCTTGTCGCCTGTTTCCGAGATGAGTTTGCCTCCCTCCACCTTTACCTTCCAACCCGGCATCTTCGACAGCCCGGCTATGAATGACAACGGCTCTGCATCCTTTGACGTTGCCTTTACAAGATAGGAATGCCTTTTGATTGAATAGTACTTGGTTTCCACCACTCCATTATGAATTTTCGACAATGTTACCATCCCGTTGCTGCTGCCCGGGTTGTACTCTACATTCACTCCCGTCTCCAGTGCATAGGCGATGTAGCTCTCGTGGCCGTTCTCCAATCGGCCTGCGAGGCCCTCTCCTGCAAAAGCTCCGTTTCTGATGACAGCCAAGGGACCTGCTTCCAAAGCCGTGCCTGTATCATTGACGATCCTTACGGCTTTGAACGGATGAACGGCTGTATCCTGGATTCCGGGCTGGGGGTTGTAATAATATACCGGTTCGCCCGGAACCTTCTTGTTCAATATGGCTATCATGGTGCTCGACCGGTCCGGGACGGTCATGGGCTCGCCAATCTCGAAGCTGTATGCCGCACCAATCTTCCTGGTCCTGGCCTGGACCCTTACCGTGTCGGTCATGAGCTGCATGGTCCTCTCGCTCAAGTTCCTTTCTTCCATTGGTTCTTCCGCCTCTCTCTCCATGGATGAAAGACCATAGCTTTCATCATCGGCCAAGCTCCTTCTCGACCTGGATGCCATCCGGCTCCGGCGGGACGGTTTCCGCCTTTTCTTGGCTACCATGGGCATGATAGGAGGAGCCGCAGGTCGGACGTATCCGGCCGAAGGCGCAGGAGGAGGCGCCAGGGACATGGCTCCTCTTGGCGTCAAGTCCGGCCTGTCTATGAATCTGGGTGTGTACAGATCATAGTGAAATGATACGGGACTTCCCGTGGTAAGTGTAAGATTGATATCCTGCCAGTTCGAACCGGTAACGTTATCGATTATTGCCCATGCCTGGACCAGGACCTTTCCTTCTCCCTTGTTGACGACAAGCCTGTAAGTAGGCTTCCACACGGGCATTTCCACCAGGTAGGATATCACGAGGTCATGCTTTTCGCGGCTTTGATCAAGGAATATTGTTAGGTTGACCGCCCGCCATGCATCCTGACCCAGGGCTATGTCCAGCCCCTTTTCAAGACCGCGCTCCAAGGTCTTGTCGAGAATTCTCAATGACTTAAGTGATCCCGTGTTTACGAATTCGACAACGCCCTTGTCGTCGAGTACACCCAGCCTGGACTTGCCCTCTTCCTGGTCAAAGCCCACAAGCCTGCCCCTTACAGTGCGCCAACCGGCTTTTACTTCAATCAGCGCGCCGCGCAGGGCGTTCAAGACCTGATAGAGATCTCCCTGTCCAAGCCCTATCTTCGGCAACTGTTCAAGTGCCTTCTTGCTGCTTAGGTCGACAGGTAGTGACAACGACCTGGCATGACCTCCGGATAAGTCCATAACCGTTATGGTTTTCAGAATGTCGCCTATCTGGGACGGATGGACCTTTAGGTGAAGCTCATTGCCCTGGAATTCCCCCCTTCTTTCTATGTAAGCCACGCCATTTTGGAATATAATCACTCTTTTGACAGGTATGAGGTCGTCGGCACTGGTTGTGCGGCCTGAAATTGTTCCGACAGCACCTTGATTCACGGCGCACCCTGGGACAAGGAACAGGTTCCATGCCATGCATAAAACCACGGACATCTTCACGGCTGCTCCCGGACCAAAGTCAATCTTTGTATAAGACATGTTCAACACCCCTCTTTTTTCGAATCCCCGGCTTTTCGGGACAACTACTCTAATATCGTTCAAACGTTTTCATACCCGCGTCCAATTATCAAGATAAGCCACGGGCATCAATCTTTTTCAATTATTTCTTCCAGGGCGGCGCCGTTCAACAAGCTTTCGAGCCCCTTTTCGCCGATGACCGGAACCCCGAGTTTCCTTGCCTTCTCCAGCTTGGAACCCGGTTTTGAACCGGCAACAACCGCATCGGTCTTCTTGCTGACAGATGATGCCACCCTTGCGCCAAGGGCCTCGAGTTTTTTCTTTGCATCGAGTCTTGACATGGAATCCAGCGTGCCGGTGAGAACGAATGTCTTTCCCTGCAAAATGTCACCGAACAATTCATTGCCAAGGGCCGACGGATGCTCCCTGGCGGGATTGACTCCCCCTTCTTTCAAACGATGCAACAAGGCTTGGTTGTCCGGGTCCGAAAAGAATGCGGTTATACTGGAGGCTACCTCCGTCCCCACCTCTTGAATGGCCACCAGGTCTTCAATATCGGCAGAGGCAAGGGAATCCAGGTTTTCAAATTTATCGGCCAGGACCTTGGACAGGTGTTCGCCCACATGCCTGATACCCAGGGCGGATATTAATCTATCCAGGGGCCGGGATTTGGATTTTTCAATGGCTTCGATAATGTTGGCCACACTCGTCTTTCCAAGGCCTTCCATGACCACGAGGGCGTTTCGCTTGCCCTTAAGGGTGTAGATATCGGCAGGGTCGTGTATCAGGCCGGCATCCAGCAGCTTGTCAACGAGTTTTTCCCCCATGCCCTCGATATCCATGCCTGTCTTGCCTGCAAAGTGTATTATCTGCGCCCTGGACTGGGCAGGGCAGGATCTGTTCACACATCTCAAGATGGTTTCACCTGTTTGTTTTTCCACCGGGCTGTAACACACGGGACATTTTTCAGGTGGTTTCACCTTGGCTCCCCTTGGGGATGGTGAACGTTCAACAATCACCTTTACCACGTCCGGAATAACATCACCCGCGCGTTCGACCAGGACAGCATCGCCGACACGGATGTCCTTGCGGTCCAGTTCTTCGTAGTTGTGGAGCGTGGCGCGACTAACCTTTACACCGCCAATCTCAACAGGTTCGAGTATTGCCACGGGCGTGAGAGCGCCGGTCCTGCCCACCTGGACCTTGATTTCCCGGACAAAAGTAACAGCCTGTCTTGCAGCGAATTTGAATGCCATGGCCCATTTCGGACTCTTGGATATCCGGCCGAGAAGTTTTTGCTGATCGAACCTGTCCACTTTGATGACTGCGCCGTCTATCTCGTACGGCAGGCTATCCCGAAGTTCCCGGAGTCGTTCGATCCATTCGAAAGCCTTGATGATGCCCTTACACCGTTTCCAGTGTTCCTCGACCTTGAACCCCCAAGCCGAAAACGCCTGGAGAAGGTCACAGTGCCTTGCCATCCACGAGGGGGGAGCCTTGCCGATGGCGTAAGCAAAAAATGCCAGGGGCCGGGCGGCGGCAATCTTCGGATCCAGTTGCCTGATGGAACCTGCGGCGGCATTTCTGGGGTTTGCAAACGGCTGTAGACCCTGGTCCAGCCTTTTTTCGTTCAGGTCCAAAAATGCCCTGTTCGGCAGAATGACCTCGCCCCTGACGACCAGTTTATCAGGTAATGTTTTTTCATTGCTTTTTTTGAGAGCCTTTGGAACCGTCCTGATTGTTTTCAGGTTTTCCGTTACATCCTCGCCTACGAGTCCATCTCCCCTGGTTGTTCCAAGAACGAGAACGCCTCGATCGTACGTAAGTTCAACTCCCAGGCCGTCCAGCTTGACTTCGACCACGTAGTCGATTTCATCTCCAGGCCCGGAGCCCAGGCCCTTGACAACTCTTTCATGAAATTCCATGAGTTCGTTTTTTGAAGTGACGTTGGACAGGGATAGCATGGGCTGATTTCTCTTGATCTTTTTGAATCTTTCAAGGGGTTTGCCCCCGACATTCCGCGTCGGGGAGTCGAGCACGGCAAGGTCGGGGAATTTTTTTTCAAGGTCCTGGAGCTTCCGCATCATCTTGTCGTACTCGGCATCAGAGTACAAAGGATCATCCAACACATAATAATGATAGTCTGCGTCCAGTAGCGTTCGGGTCAACTCCAGTATCTCTTTTCCGGCTCTTTCCCGGTCCAATCGCCAAATCCTCCTCAATCTTTGGACCAGCATGCCATACTTGGTAAAAGAAAATCACTAAAAAAGATCTTGACAAGAGTAGGGCATATAGATAGCGTCGCCAGCGAATGGGCCGCCGGTAGTGCCAACCCAGGCACAAGTTCACTGAAGAAATCGAATTCGGCGGGTGGCTGGCTTTTACCGCTGAATTGAACGAGGTTTCGTAACCCTGCGGAAAACCTTACTCCGCGCAATTAAAATCGCCTGCTTCCTTGGCAGGCAAAGCATAGGTAGGAGAAATGGCAAAGAAAGAAAAGAATAATGCGGCCTTCAACGGCGAACGTGAAAATGCAAGCAACGGGGAGCAACATCCGAAGAGAGGCAAACCGGCTCAAAACGGCAGACCTGCCGGTCAAATGAATCTCAAGGAACTGAAGGAACTCAAAATCAGCGACCTGCTCTCTATGGCCAAGGAACTGGGTGTTGAAGGTGCGAGCGGCCTGCGCAAGTCGGAATTGATATTTGCATTGCTACAGGCACAAACCGAAAAAAACGGCCTCATTTACGGTGAAGGCGTCCTCGAGGTATTGCCGGACGGCTTCGGCTTCCTGCGCGCCCCTGATTACAGTTACCTACCCGGACCTGATGATATCTATGTTTCCCCATCCCAGATAAGAAGGTTCAACCTAAGCACCGGGGATACCATATCAGGACAGATTCGGCCTCCCAAAGAAGGTGAACGTTACTTTGCCCTGCTCAAGGTTGAGGCTGTCAACTATGAAGACCCTGAAGTGGCGAGGGAGAAGATTCTTTTCGATAATTTAACGCCGTTGTACCCCAACGAGAGATTCAGTCTCGAGTTTGACGGCAGCAACTACTCCACCCGGATAATCGACTTACTTTCACCCATAGGAAAGGGACAGCGTTGCCTAATCGTTAGTCCTCCAAGGGCCGGCAAGACGGTTCTGCTCCAGGATATAGCTCATGCCTTGGCGGCAAACCATAAGGAAGTGAGCCTCATCGTATTACTGATCGATGAACGGCCCGAGGAAGTAACGGACATGGAGAGATCCGTGCAAGGCGAGGTAGTCAGTTCGACATTCGACGAGCCCGCGGCCAGGCATGTCCAAGTAGCGGAGATGGTGCTGGAAAAGGCCAAGCGCTTGGTGGAACATAAACGTGACGTAGTAATCCTGCTGGATTCGATTACCAGGCTTGCAAGAGCCTATAACACGGTTGTTCCCCCATCCGGCAAGATTCTTTCAGGCGGCGTGGATTCGAATGCGCTTCACAAGCCGAAACGATTTTTCGGAGCAGCCAGGAATGTCGAGGAAGGCGGTTCTCTTACTATTATTGCAACAGCATTGATCGACACGGGCAGCCGCATGGACGAGGTAATCTTCGAGGAGTTCAAGGGCACGGGCAATTCCGAGCTTCACCTGGACAGGAAGCTCATGGAAAAGAGAATATTCCCTTGCCTGGACATCAACAGATCGGCAACGAGAAAGGAAGAGCTGCTGCAGAATTCCAGTGTGTTGAACAGGGTTTGGATCTTGAGGAAGCTCCTCCATCCCCTCAATGTCATCGATTCCATGGAGTTCCTCCTGGACAAGATCCAAAAAACAACGACAAACCAGGAGTTTCTGGATTCCATGGCACAGTAGGGCAATTGTCGAAGTTTTCGTTGGGAATCTTGTAAAAAGAGCGGATCGCTTCGAATCACAGCATTTTCGATCCACGACCAATCATTCTCATGTAAACCAAGGCAACTCCAATGAACAAACCGAAGATCATTACAATGGACGAGCTTGAAGGATTGCTCGCTGCTTCCAAACCACTGCGCGAAGAAGACACGGGATTCTGTGGGCCTATCCGAATTCTTCAAAAAGATAAAGAAATATTGGTCCAGGAGCAGAGTGACAAAGGCGAGTTCATGGTTCGAAGTTTCAAAGGTGAAGAACAGGCTGAAGATTTTGTAAACAAGAGACTCGAGGAATACGACAGGATGTGGGACGGCTGTGGATGCACCATTGATTACAGGAAATAGCTGACAAGGATTGGTTGCAGCATGCTACTCAACATTGAAAAACGTCAAGATTTCAAAAGGGTATAAACCTCCGTCCCCTGGTCCTCCTCCTGGTCCTCCTAAACCTCCGTCCCCTGGTCCTCCCTGGTCCTCCTCCTATTCCGGTTCCTCGGTTGTATGCCTGAACAAACCATCGGCAACGGCGCTATGCTTTGCAAGCTTGTGCCACACCGGCCTGCCCGCCGTAATAACCCTGGTGTCTGCAATCACATCTCCTGCCCGTGCACCCTCTTCATCAGTAAAGATCATGTACAATTCGAAGGCGATTACACCGGCGCCAAGAGTTAAAAAAAGGATCCACCCGACCAGGGGTATCAATGCAAGTATTGCGGCAAAGACTATCGGTAAATTTCGGAGCACGGAATGACGAAACGAAGCCGGTTTACCTGAACGCCTCCTGATCACCTGCAATCCTGCCAGCAACTTGCCGGGCGACCGGCCATGCGTGAAGCCGTCGGCAAAAAAAAGGTATGCCAGGCCTGCCAGGGGACCCACCGGGTTGTCCCACCATGCGAGGACGATGAATACCAGCAGGTCGGCGGCCTTGCCTACAACCCTGTTCCATTTACCAGGCGCCAAGTGACCGCCCTGCACGGTTTCGGGTATTTCCGTGCTTTCCGTGCCGTCGTTCTCAGTCACTTCCGATCGATCTCCTCTTGCCTCGAAAACAGGATGAATGCCATGGCCGGTCTCTTGGATGCGTCACGCATGGCGAATTGAATGCCTTCGAACGTCCAACCTGATGCTACTGTATCGTTGATGGCTGTTTCCAGCTCTTCGTCCGTTACAGTCGAAACCTCTACCACTTTGTACTTCAAAGCCATGTGTTGTTCATTCACCAAGAAGTATTCGGGCCAGGAGTTCAGCGTCTCCAATATCTTCGCCACTGGCTTTATAGGTGCCTGTTTGCGCCTGCCGGATAGTTGAGTCCATGGTGTACCCTCCTTGATCGACCAGCCTTGTTATGTAGACTTCATCGACCTTGTATGCAGTCTCACCAATGACTACAGAGTCCATGTAATGCTCACCGTCTATGCTTGAGAGTTCTGCGATTGGGACTATCCTGCCTATGAGGCCGCGGGAATCATCGGTTTCACCGAGTTCTTGCAGGAAACGCACCGCAGGTACAAGCTCATAAATGCGGTTGTCGGCCAAGACAGTCATCTGTTCTCCAGCCAGCCTGATCTTGCCCTGTGAAGCCCACCTGTCCAGTTGTTCCATTGTCACGAAATGGCTAGGCATTTTCTTTCCCCATGGCAACAAGCCCAAGAATAATCAGCGTCATTTATATCACGTCCCTTTGGCGCCGGGCAATAGTTCTTCCCAAATAACCCATGTGTATTACCAAAACCGATGCAACTCGTTTTCCGATTGCCTTCAGGTCATGGGGTGAGCCCGGGGAAATCACCAGGTATTCTCCGGGCCCGAGGATGTACTCATCAAAATTTAATCCCACGTGGAGCCTGCCCTTTTCAACGATCAACAGCTCTTCGGCTTTGTGCGAATGCTTTTTTATAGATGCTCCGGCCTGTATTTCAATTCTTGCCAGGCCGCCTTCGGAAGTCGTCAGTTTGATCCTGCTGACTCCCGGGGCAGGTTCGTCACCGGCGGATTTGTCCAGGCGGCCATGGAGCGGTGCATCCTTTGTTTCGGCACTCATGCTTACAAGATAGTAGCGAACAAGTAATCCTGTCAAAAAAATACAGGAATTAATGATTGCTTGGCCGGTTATGGATTCGGGGGATATAATATATAGAAGGACATGACAGGTACCCAGGTAGGTAAAGAGGTGCAATAAATGACAAGGAATGCCGGGAAACAGGATTTGCTGGTAATTGGCAGCCTTGCCGGATTTTTTTACGAGGTGTTATCCAATACTGCCAGGAAGTTGCAACTTGAACTTAGTCATCCGGTACAAAGCTACCTGGTGAGTCTCCTCTCCAGCCGTGCAAGGCAGGATTATGATCCAAGAGGCCTGGAACCAATCGGGCCGGAACTCCTTAAAGCGCTTGCGGAAAAAAGCGCGGCGAAACGTTTGAGCATATTAAAGAGAATAGGCGACCGGGCCTTGTACGAAGGGGGCTATTTTGCGGCAAGACTGGTCGACTCGGTGTTAGATGTAGATTACTATCGCGCAATAGGCAAAGATGCATACCAAGTGTTGGCGGTCGAACACTACAAGCAATATTTGAGAAGACTTTTCAGCGAGTTGGCAGCGAGGTTCAAAGATCTTTCCATTCTACTCGGAGAGGCTGCAGAGTCGGGGCACTATTCGCCCCAGTCCAATCTGGCGGATCTATACAATCGATGGATCGCCACGGGCAGCAGGCAATTGGCCGAACGGTTGAGATCAATGGGAATATTGCCTGTCAAGCCGGGCATGGACACTTGACTTGTAAATCGAGGAAAGCCAAATCCCTTGCCCATCCGTATGAAACCATATACATATTGAAACAAGGTTTGTAAGAGTTACTACAACATTGGCGCGCTCAAGAGATCACAAGAGGAACAGGACCTGGAATGGCCCACTGCCCGGTATGTAATTCAGAACTCGTCAACCAGGCGGAGTTCTGTCCCTATTGCGGCGAAAAACTGGGGGGCGCCTATGACCCGTTCGTAGGCAAGACCATCAATGATGCCTATTTTATTGAAGAGCTCATCGGATCCGGCGCGATCGGCAGGGTGTACCTGGCGCAGCAGCTTTCCCTTAGCAAGCCTGTGGCAATCAAGCTCTTGAGACGTAACCTGGCCGAGAATGAAGAAGTCAACGAAAGGTTCCAAAGAGAAGCCATGGCCGCGAGCAGGCTGACCCATCCCAACTCGATAGCGGTTATCGATTTCGGTGAGAGTGCTGACGGGGACCTTTTTCTGGTCACAGAGTATGTCAGGGGAAAGGCTTTGTGCGACTTGATCGACGAGCAGGATTGGCTGCCTGCCGATCAGGTTGCATCCATAGCCATACAGGTGTGTTCCGCCTTGATCGAGGCCCATGCCCATAAAGTTATCCATAGGGATATCAAGCCTGAGAATATCATGATCGTGCGCCAGCGGGACGGCAAGGACTTGGTAAAGGTCCTTGATTTTGGAATAGCCCAGATTCAGCAGGCCCCACAACTCAACCTGCCCCGTTTGACTCGCTTCGGCATGGTTTGCGGCACCCCCGAATACATGAGTCCTGAACAGGCGAGGGGAGAGAACCTGGACGAGAGGACAGACATATATTCCCTTGGTGTCGTGATATATGAGGCACTGACCGGAAGCCTGCCTTTCGACGGACCTTCAGCAATGGATATTGTTTCCATGCATATAAATGACATACCGGAGCCACCCTCGAAAAAATGCCCGCAGGCGGTGATTCCAAAGTCAATGGAAGACTTATGTCTCAAGGCATTGTCGAAAAAAAGAGATGAGCGATTTTCCAGCGCAATCGAGTTCCAAAAAGCCATTGAGCATGCATTGAAGACAATGGAAAAGGAAATGGAAAACAACTACGATTCGGAAAAGGCTGTTTCTGATTCTCCCGGCAATGTTGAATCGAATATTGGATACGAAGTTGAATTCAACGATAACAATGTCTCCAAAGGCGGCTTCGAATTTGATTTGGGCCCACAAGAATATATTGCTCCCGGCACCCATTACGACCAATTAAAGCAGTTACGGGTGTCACCACAAACCAGATCTTTCAAGAATAACATTGGAGGGCCTGCCGCTTTGGAGGATGTAGACCTTGAACTGGACCTGTCCAAGGTGAAGAAGCATGCCGGCAATGCTAAAAAACCGGGTGCAGCCTCCCCGGCTCGATTGAAAAAGGCCGGCCACGGTTTTCTGAACACATTGACCATGTTCCTGCTCATATTGATGCTGCTGGCCGGGGCCGGTATTTTCCTGGTTCGTGAACTTGGGAGCATTGACCTGCCGATCGTGGAAAACAGGGTCGGAAACAACCAGAACGTGGTCAAATTCTATCAGCTTCCGGACCCGCAAAAGGACTTATACCGCAAGGCCAACATGCATATCATCAATGAAAGGTGGAAGCCCGCGGCAAGGCTGCTGAGGCGATTGTTGCGCAATCAGCCCGCCTTTGCAGAGGCATACAGGCAGTTGGGAATGTGTTATTTGGGTATGGGCCGTGAAAAGCAGGCTGCCGCAGCCCTGGGCAAGTACCTAAAAATGGTGCCCCGCGGGGCCAGGGCAAGGATGGTCAGGAGAGTAATCAGGGAACACAATTTATGATAACGTGCCAGGTTAATAATAACACCGGGAACAATGTCGCAGAATGCACTGTCGAAGCCGAGTCAATATGTCAGTAAAGAGCCGAGTGAAAATGTCAGTAGGGGTAATGGTTCATGCCACATACCTTAAGTAGGGGCGGTTCGCGAACCGCCTATGCGAGATCCAATCCGAACGATTTGTATTTTATCTCCTGGACCAGGCCGGCTTTCCACCGCCCTCACCCCCTTTTATCCCCCTCTCCCGCAGAGCGGGCGAGGGGGATTGTTTGGTGCCAATGATTCCTGGGGCGTTGCCCCATAAGCGCTAAATTGTTTTAAAATCATTATTTATAAATAAAGTAGTGTGATAACTGTGAGTTACGTTTACGA
>JAADFL010000036.1 GCA_013152945.1 Deltaproteobacteria bacterium
CTTTTCATCGAACAAAAAAACTGAGGGCTGGCATCGTTTCCGTTAATACGATATAAAATCGACTCGATGTTGCGGTTACAACAAAGGCTTCATTTTTCATGGAGGAAGAAAGAATGGCGGGAATAGTTTCTCTAGGTGTGTACGTGCCTCGCCTTAGGCTCGAACGGGCGGCTGTTTACAAGGCAATGGGATGGTACAGCCCGTTTACCGCATCTTTGGCCAGGGGCCAAAAGTCTGTTGCTTACTATGATGAAGACAGCATAACCATGGCTGTTGCAGCAGGCCTTGAATGCCTGATCGGCGCCGATCGGAAAAAAGTGGACCGTCTATACCTGGCGTCGACAACGCTTCCATACCAGGAACGCCAGAACGGGGCACTGTTAAGCCAGGCACTTGACCTGAAAGACGATATCGCGGCCTTTGACATTACAGGCACGGTTTCTTCCGGCTTATCAGCCTTGGTGGATGCCCTGGATGTAGTTTCATCAGCCGATCGGGATTCGTACGCACTCGTATGCAGTTCGGATTGCAGGCTGGGCAAGCCGGGAAGCCAGCAGGAACATCTCTTCGGGGACGGAGGAGCTTCGTTTCTAGTTGGTAACGGTGATGACGTAAAGGCCGAGGTAAAGGGCACATACTCTATTACGGCGGATTTTCCCGACCGAAGACGTGCCCCGGCGGATCGATTCGACAAGACATGGGAAGAACGTTGGATCCGGGATGCCGGCCTTTCAAAGCTGATACCTGCCGTTGTAAATGGATTGCTGGACAAGGCTGGAATTGAGCCAGGGCAGGTAGATAAGCTGGTAATGCCCGTGTCCTCGAGACTTGCGGGAAGTCTTGCGACCCGTATGGGAATAAGTTCAAAGTCAGTGCAGGACGACCTGGTTGCCACAATCGGGGATACAGGATCCGCCTATTCTTCCATGATACTCTGTGGAGCGCTGGAAAAAGCAAAGACAGGCGACAAGGTCGTTGCAGTATCTTTCGGCTCGGGAGCCAAGGCCGTGTTGTTCGAGGTAAAGGAACCACTGGCATCCAAGGGCAAGGGCCTGTCACGGTCGATCGCGCATGGCATTGCTCTTACAGACTACCAAAAATATTGCACCTTCAGGGAAATAGGCCCCAGGGAGGTAGGCATCAGGGCCGAGGCACAACCGGCCACGGCCTTTTCCGTTCTCTGGAGAGAGCGCAAGACCGTGTTCGGATTCTATGGCACCAAGTGCAGAAAATGCGGCACACCACAGTTCCCTCCCCAGAGAATATGCGCCAACCCGGAGTGCGGTGTGGTCGATGAGATGGAGCCATACAGATTTGCCGAAAAGATTGCAGAAGTATTCACCTATACCGGTGACATGCTGGCGGTCAGTCCCGAGCCTCCCCAGATCTACGGCATAGTGGACTTTGAAGGAGGAGGCAGGGCCTGGTTGGACTTTACCGATTGCAGGCTGGAAGATCTCAGGGTGGGGATGCCGGTTCGTATGACCTTCAGGCGTAAATACAATGATCCCCATCGTTCAATCTCCGGCTATTTCTGGAAGGCGGTACCCATAATAGAGAACGCCTATAAAGAAAAAGAAGAGGAGGAACAAGCTCATGGCTGATGGAATAAAAAACAAGGTTGCAATCGTAGGTATGGGCTGTACTCATTTCGGCGAACTATGGAACAAGAGCGCGGATGACTTGATGGTCGATGCGTTTACCGAGGCCCTGGAAGACTCGGGTATAGAAAAAAAAGACCTCGAGTCCGCTTTCCTGTCGGTATGTTTCGACGAGGTAAACGTTGGTAAGAGTGCGATGCCGCTTTCCAAAGCCTTGAAACTGCCGTTCCTGCCCGTGTCGCGGGTGGAGAATTTCTGTGCCAGCGGGACGGATGGTTTCCGGTACGCATGTTATGCCGTGGCATCAGGGGCATGTGACATTGCACTTGCACTCGGCGTGGAGAAACTAAAGGACATCGGTTACGGTGGATTGCCCGACTTCGGCCAGGCAATGGGTACGCTCAACAGGATGATCCATCCAAATGTAACCGCACCCGGCGCCTTTGCAATGATGGCTACCAGGTATTTCGACAGATATGGCCTCGATCCTGACGAAGGCAAGGAAACCATCGGTAAGATATCTGTAAAAAGCCACAGGGCCGGTGCAAAAAATCCGAAAGCCCACTTGAGGAAAGAGATTACACTTGAACAAGTGATGAAATCACCCATTGTTTCCTGGCCGTTGGGCCTATACGATTGCTGTGGTGTAAGTGACGGCGCTGCCTGCGCCATTGTTGCCAGTCCGGAAGTTGCAAAAAAAATCAGGCCTGACCCGATATGGGTGAAGGCCCTCCAGATATCCGCGACCTCGGGTGAAGAACTCACTTTTTCAAAATGGGACGGCGCTCATGTGGAAACTACCTACAGGGCCGGCCAAAAGGCCTATAAAGAAGCCGGTATCAGCGATCCCCGAAATGAATTGAGCGTGCTCGAGGTACACGACTGTTTTTCCATCACAGAACTTACAATCTATGAAGACCTGCAGATATCTCCCAGGGGGCATGCAAAGGAAGATATAGATTCAGGCTTCTATGAACTGGACGGCCCTTTGCCATGTCAATCCGACGGCGGCCTCAAATGCTTCGGCCATCCAATAGGAGCTTCCGGCCTTCGTATGATTTACGAAGTTTACAAGCAGTTGCAACAAAAGGCGGATAATAGACAGATCAAAAATCCGCGTATGGGACTTACTCACAACCTTGGAGGGTTTCCGGGCATGAGTGTCTGCTCTGTGGCCATTTTCGGAAACGAAAAATAGGATCGTTCAACCTGATTTATTTCGGCCTCTTGGCGTTTACCAATACCTTGTTTTCATCTTCGAACATGACGTACATCTTCGGGTCAGGTTCATACAATGCCAGGATGTATCCAGTCCCCAAAGTAGAATGCTCGATTAGCATGCCGGTTTCAAAAAATGCATCTGCTCTATATGGAATTCTTTCATCTTGTTGCTTTCTCTCGAGTATATCCTTGAATGTAAGCAATTTCGGATTCCTATGACTGTCTTCAAATTCGCAAACACGGATATCCATGCATGATCGACATTTCATGTGATGTAATCCGTTTTTTTCGAAAATAACCTCATTCTTGGTGACTCTGCTGCATTTTTGACAGTGCAAGTCCAATATGGTGCCAAGTTCAAAAGTCAGAACCTCGTGTTCCTCGTCAGACAAATCAAACCTCCTAGTCCTGTTCTCCCCCTGATCCCTCGTTTTCCTTTGAAGAAATATCTTCTTCTGATAAATCCACATCAATCTCGAAATCGTCCGGTTCCTCGTCAAGCTCATCGCTATATTCCGAATCCGAATCGACCTGGGCCTGCAATTCTTCTTCGTCTTCTTCATCAACAAGGTTACTGCCTATCAAGATAGGCTGTACTTCACTGTTCACGGTTTCTCCGGGATCAGGGGGTTGTGACACCTCCTGTATATCACCGCCTTGTTCCTCTTCCTCGATTTCCAAGGCCAAACCGAGAGGCAAAAATATCGAAGCCAATTCCTCCGGAAGCGAGCCAATTGATTCGACCAGCTTCTCTTTTTGCAAATAGAACTCCTCCCTTTTGCCGTCCTCCCTCTCCAATTTGAGGCACAACTCTTCCATGGCCGGGCTCCTGGCATCAATTTCCCTGATTGTCGGGGCCAGGTACTCCACTATTCTGCGCACCAGTTCCGGCGTTTGTCCCGAGTCCAAGAGTTTTTCACCTCCCAATTTCACCCAGAGTAAATCCTTTTTCTTTCCATATAGATCTTCGAGTCTCGATAAAATCTCTTTCCAGAACATCATCAGGACTTCGACATGTTCGCTGTTCAACAAATCTTTTGAAACGGGAATCTCGCCCGCATCTTCATCCACACGCAACAACTCGAATGAAGGAACATCGGCTTTCTTTATCCTGATAAGCAGCCCCCCTTTTTCGTCTTCAATCTTCGGGCGAATCCTGATTGCCGTTCCCACATCATCATCAATGATCTCGAACACAAACATGTCGTCAAGCCTGACGCTCTGCACAACCGGTTCCTTTTTCAGCCATCCCTTCTTTGTCTGCACCGGTAAATCGGTCCTTCCGGAAATAAGTTCGGAAAATTTTCGAGGCTTGCTGAAAAATTCCGAAGCTCCTGTATCCAGTGAATAGCCTAACTTGATGCCGTTCAAGTCCAAAATCTCGGAACGGCCTTCATAGTTTCCATGTGCGAGGGAACATCTCGACGCCTTGCTGCCCACTGGAAAAGAATGTACCAAGAAGAATTTCGCCAGCTCGGACATGATATCCTGTTTCAGGGATCTTATTTCCTCCTGTGTCCTTGCTATTCTTTCCTCGACCTTGGCCTCCAGCTTACCCTTTCCGTCATCCAGGAATTTGTTAACCTGTTCCGCTGCACCGGAAGCCATTATTGAAACCACGTCCTCCGCAGATCTGCTCTCAACCACTTCTCTGAAGACTCCTTTAAGAGTTTTCTGGAGATGATCTATTTCCTGGAAAGATTCGGACAGAAAGCTCCTGTCACTCTCGATGCTTTCGAGGAGTCCCTCAATCTTGTGATGCAGGTCAAGTGCGGGCACTGCCGCATCGATGAAATCGGACAAGAGAGCAAGGACGTTCTCTTTCAGGGGAAATTCACTTAAGTCTCCGTACAGAAATCGCATGGGATCTCTATACCCCAAGGTTGTACGTTTATCAACTTTTCTTCTTTTCCCTTCCACGAACAAGGCTGCCTGTTATGCTCTTATTTCTCAAAGCCGCCCAAGTAACAGCAAGGTAAAAATCAATCTCCATCTCCACGTATGTGCTTTTCAACCATATTTGCTACAATACCCTCGATTGGCCCCTTGAGTATGCCTGCAACCAGCTTATGACCCTTAATATTCGGATGAATGGTGTCGTTCGGGCTCAATCGCAGGTCCTTCCATGTGTGGCCTGCAACCTTTCGAATCAACGGCAGGAGATCTATCGTGCTCTCTCCATTCTTTGTAAGATATTCCATCATTCGATCGTGTGTATCCTGCAGGGGATAAGGATTGAGTTCTCTCATTTCCGGCATAAGAATGAAAACCACCCTTGCTCCAACGCCGTGTGCGAGCCGGTCTATCTTGATCATCGCCTGCTTGTTCTCTTCTTCCAACCGCTTGTACATGCGAGTGCCTGGAGAGGCAAACAGCCTGAACAACCTGCGGGCAAGGGCCGAGTTCACCATAAGCCAACGATCTATTCCAAAAGGCAATGAAAATGACCACGGAATACCGTCCCTGGCCACATCTATTCTGAACAACAGGCGCATGCGGTTTTTTTCAAAAAGCACTACAGGTGTTTCGGTCAAATCGTTCGGGCCGATCACAACCAACACGAGATCCGGTTTCAAAGCGAGCCCCTTGTACGCCAAGTACCCTGCTTCCATCACCACGTTGTAACCAGGGACCCCCAGGTTCAGTACCTCCACGTTATAGCCGTCGACCGCCATGCCCTGTTCTAGAAGGCTTTCAAAGTCAGCCTCCTGCGGGCAACCGGCTCCAAATGCAACCGAATCGCCGAGCATAACTATTCTGAATGTTCCTTTCGGCTTTTCCTTGGAATATTCCCGATCCCGTAGACCCAAGCTGTTGATTCGAACATCTGCAAGCGTTCTGCCCGGCACAGGGGCAAAATACATAGGCCCGGGAGCAGGCCCGTAGATGCCGTATTTGCCGTTTGAGCCTGGCTCATTTTTGAGCATTGTCAGAACAGGCAAAGGCTCCAATCGGCGGGCAATCCATTCAGACAACGCTACTCCCAGGATGATAGAAAAAACGATCAGGAACAGCGTTAATATCAGGCGCTTTTTCAGCTTCAATTTCTTTCAGCCATCTTTGACATTTCCTTCGAGTTCATCCAGGCAATCGGTCCACACCTGGTTCACAACAGCCTCTACGTGCTTCAAATCCGCCAAGGCTTCTTCTCGTATCTTGTCCTTGGCCTCCCCCTTTTCCAACTCCTTCAAATTGATCATGATATTCAAAAATGCACCTCTTGCTGACGCCAATGCTGTTACAGCCGCAACCCCGGAGTCTGACAGAGAACTATGAATGCCGTGTTGTTTACATTGTAGTGCAATGTCCGCAAGACTTAAGCATGACCTGAGCACCTCGAGTGGAACCATATACGCCTTTGTCATTGCCTTCTCAATCGCTTTCACCTTTTCCGCCTTTTCCTGCTCGCTTTTTGCTTTGATCTTCATCGCCGAGATGACTCCTTCATATGCCTTCGAGTCTTCTTCCACCAACTCCATAAGCCTGTACTTCAACTCCTGGGCAGACCCGGCCAGACCGGCCAGAATTTCTTTTTCTTGGTCGCTCGTTTTCGAATGCCCGTAAGTCAAGTTGGCCACCATGGAAGAAAGAGCAGCGGAAAGAGAACCACACAAGGCTGCAGCGCTTCCTCCACCCGGAAAGGGCGTATCCCTTGAAAATGCATCCAAGATGTCCGACATGGCCGTATCCTTGAAACCTCCTTTTGCGGCTACTCTCCACTCGACTATCTTCTTGTGCGGATCAAAAGGCGCTACGTCATCCAAGCCGAGAGACATCCGCGCAACCTGGACCAGATCGCGATCAGGCAATGCAGGGCTCTTGCCCTGACCAAGGAGATAGAATCTCCCTGCAGACAACATGGCTTCCAGGGGCAACAACCCGACCACCTCGCTTCCGGTTACCCTGGCGCCGTAATTCCTGGCTTGCCTGCGCACTTCCTCGAACACGTGGTGCATGGAAGTCACCTTGTAATCGGTCAAATTGATGGTAACCTGGGCCCGCCCATATTCTGCTATGTACCAACCAACAGCCTTGCAATGCCTGAAGATGCCAGGTTTCCTGACCTTGTTGCCCATGTGATCGCGGATTATCTTCCCATGGTCATCCCGGGCCCACCTGCCCCGCTGCCTTATGTTAAGCGCAATTTCTCTGGCAATCTTTGCATCCCTTGTATTGATATCGATGTTGTACGCCACGAGAAACTCTCTGGCGCCCACGGCACAGGCCCCTCTCCCGGGAATGAATCTCCTTGGCCCGAAATCAGGGCTGAAATCGGGATCGTCGAAGTCTCTTGCAGCCAGGCCTTCGTACTCACCGGCTCGAACCCGTGCCAGATCCTTGAATGCCTTCCTTGTGGCTGCTTCCTCGTAAAGGTACACAGGCACATCCAACTCATCTCCGATGCGTTTTCCCAGCTTTCTTGCAGATTCGATTGCTTCTTCCATGGAAAGCCCGGACACCGGGACGAACGGGCAAACATCCATGGCGCCCATCCTGGGATGAGCTCCCTTGTGTTTACTCATATCTATCAACTCAAAGGCCTTTCGGGCTGCTTCAAAGGCCGCTTCCACGGCGGCCGCGGGCTCACCTACGAATGTGACAACCGTCCTGTTGGTAGCGCCGCCAGGATCGACATCGAGTAATACCACAGACTCAACCGATTCTATGGCTCGTGTTATTTCCCTGATTATCGACTCGTTCCTGCCCTCGGAAAAATTCGGTACTACTTCGACCAACCCGGACATGATGAACTCCTTTCCATGATCATTTGTTGCTTTCGCACCTCGGCCGTTCAGAATTCCCGCCTTTAAGGATATCCTTGCACCCATCCGGAACAGGTACGGATGCCATGCCCAACATCAAAGACACGGGCTTCAACAACAGGCAGGCAATGAGCCTGTTGCCTTCCAAGTTGGGATGCAACTTGTCATTCGGGTCTATTCTAATCTTGCTTGCATCGCCTGACAATGCACTCGACAATCCGGGCAATAGGTCCATCACCCCGATATTGCTCATTTCCAGAAAATGCTTCAAGTCACCGTATTCCGCCTGCCTTGGGTACGGGTTCAATTTCATCAATTCCGGAAGCAGGATTATGGACGCTTTTGCACCGGCTTGAGCCGACATTTCCGCAATCTTTACCATGGCTGTCCTGTTTTCGTACCTCAATCTATCGAACATTCGCTGTCCAGGCGAATACGCCAGCCTGCAAAGAGTCCTGAAGATTGCGCTATTGATCATCAACCATCGACCCATTCCAAGCGGCA
>JAADFL010000037.1 GCA_013152945.1 Deltaproteobacteria bacterium
AATGGATTGTTCTTATCAAGCATGGCAAGGGCACCCAAGGGAAGACATTCTACCAGGTCACTGGTACGGTGGTCCGGTGGTCTATACCACTTGTGGGAAGTGTAGTCGCAGTCGTCCTACCTGTCAAATCGCGGGGCATAGCAAGAAGTGGCATCGTGGCCAGCGGGCGAATCAGTACGCCCGCTCAACATGGCAGCGCGTCGAAGACGCGCTTGCTTTCAGAACCGCAGATCAAGAGCAGACGCGGATTAGCTATCTCGCTGTGCTAGCTCTCTTGGCTATCCTCTTCCTCGCGCCGTCATGACAGTTCGCGGTTCTTCCCCACTTTATGTGAAACGGCAGGTGCGTGGCGAGGTTTTACCTGTTATGAATACAACACAGTTATGCCAACGACTCTTGGGGACGGATCAATTGTTCATTCATCAGGTAGAGGTCGAGGCCGGTCGCATTCGTCTGAAGGTAAGCAGTAAGCATTCCACTTTCGGTTGTCCAGCGTGCGGATGGGTCAGCGATAAGATGCACAGCCAGTACGTTCGGCATCCCGTCGATCTGGCCTGGGCAGATTATCAAGTCGTTCTAGAGCTCCACGTGAAGCGGTTTTTCTGCCACAATGCGGGATGTTCAAAGCGCACATTTGCGGAACGGTTTCCCGATCTGGTGGCAAGTTACGCGCGGCGAACGGCTCGCGTTCTGGAGAGGCAGCGACAGATAGCGCTTCCCCTCTGTGCCCGTGCGGCCGAGAAGCTGTTCCACCTCTTCCATTTTGGGATGAGCGACACGAGTATCAACCGGCTGCTGCGAGACCTGCCCGAACCAGAATTCAGCAAGTTACGAGTTGTCGGTGTCGATGACTGGGCTAAGCGTAAGGGCCAGCGTTATGGCACTATCTTGGTGGATCTCGAACAGCGTCAGATTGTGGATCTTTTGGAAGACCAAACGTGCCAGACCTTATCGGAATGGTTGGCGGAGCACGAAGGGATCGAGGTCGTGAGCCGCGACCGCTCGAAGACGTATGCCAAAGCGATTTCTGAAGGAGCTCCCGATGCTGTTCAGGTAGCCGATCGCTGGCATTTGCTCAAGAATCTGTCCGATACGGTCTGCAAGCTCTTTCAGAGCGAATCCACCCTCATTAAAGCGCGAATGAAGCGCCGGAATCGGCAGATTTGACGCTAGCAGAACAACAAAGGGAACTCGGGATTCATAAGACCCAAGAATTGCATGAACTGGGGTGGGGGCCGAAAGAACATCGCCAACGAGCTGGACATTCATCCCAAAACGGTTCGTCGTCATCTTCGGAACCCGGAACCGAGAGCTCGGCGAGCTAAACGGAGGCACAAGATGGACCCCTACAAAGCCTACTTGTTTACGCGATGGAATGAAGGCTGCAGAAATGCAGCCCAGTTGTTTCGAGAGATCCAAAGCAGAGGTTATGCCGGAGAAGCCACCACGGTTCGAGAACATGTGAGGGCATTGCACCAGGCCGGTGGCACTCCGTCTGGGAATCGGACGCAGCGAGGAGAACATGTGGAGATGGATCCGACCAAACGAACTCCTACTTTGAGAGCCTTGGTTTGGTGTCTGCTCAGGCCACCCGAAGATCGCAAGGATGAACATGAGCAAATTCTGGGTCGGATTTCGAGGGGGCAAGATATCCTGGAAAAAACTGTGAGCTTGGCGAGATCCTTTGCTGCCATGATCCGAGAACGTCAAGAAGACCAACTCGATGAATGGCTCAAGCGTGCTCAATCCAGCAGCAATCATTTCTGGTGCAACTTTGCGGCTGGTCTCGAACAAGACCTGGATGCCGTACGCGCCGCACTGACTCAGAAATGGTCGAATGGACCCACAGAGGGATTCATCAATCGACTGAAATGTCCCAAGCGTCAACTGTATGGCCGGGCAAAAGTTGATCTGCTTCGGAAGCGGCTCTTATGGCAAGACCAATGGTCTTTCACATAAAGTGGGGAAGACCCCTTTTGGAGTCGTTCTTGACACTCCGAGCAGGCTTTTTTCAGGAAAGTCAAAAATCAGAGGACAACACATACCCTATCCAGCAGCCTACGGCTCCCTAACTCTCGTCCTCAAACCCAGCCTTCCTACCGCTATGGCTGTTTACACGGACGATAAAAAGTCACCCATGTCGGCGCATCCAGATCACCAATGGGCAAATGTAATGTTGCAAGACAAGTTCGTATTTCCTGCCACAGGGCGACTGCGATTTCCATAGCAACCGGGTCGCATAGAGAATGACAACCCCTGACCTGTTTCCGATTGAAACGTGCCGATGCAGTATGGGGTCCCATGCTGCAATACCATAAGATGGGTCCCGAGCTGCTGGAAGTCCTGAAAGATAATAAATGGCGCCATTCAGGTAAATACGAGTCCACTCATAGTCAATTCTTTCGGCTCTCCACTTGCCCGAAACTTTTCTTTGATATCCTATTGTGGCTTGAAAATCTTGCTCGAACGTGCCGTCTGCACGAAGAACAAGCGTTTCTTTGCCGTTGGGTAATGTTACGCCTCTAGGTTCTCTATTGTATTGGCTGTAATCGGCCGTCCATTTCCCACTCAGATCGTCATACTCAATAGGAGGTACTTTCTCCTCAGGTGCAGAATTACATGCCACAAGGAGTACAACAAGCACACCGATCACCGAGTATCGAAAACGTTGATTCATCGCGTTTTCAACTTACTTGCATGTAACGCAAAGGGGTTCCGTCCACATATACCATAGCTGCATGTTCCCTGCCCATACCCCGGGAACTAAACCGGTGGAAGAAGGCTGGCCGCGGATCGTGCTATCCAACACAGAGCGGGGCCATTTTTTTCGAACCCTTTCCAAGGTGCTTTTGCCCGAGGCAAATTTAGCCGCCTCTTCGGTCAGGGCTTTTGTGTTTGCTACGACTTGTCCTCACACTATCGTACCCTCCACACTGGGCGCATAGCCAAGGAGTCTGGTTGCCGATTCACGACTCATGACATTTTCAACCCAGATGGTAACCGTGCCATCGCCGTTGTCTTGGATGTAAACCGTATAACTTCCCAGGACAGAGCCCACACCTGTTTTATCCTGTCCTGATACCCATTGAATT
>JAADFL010000038.1 GCA_013152945.1 Deltaproteobacteria bacterium
GGGCCGGAGTATAAGAGAGGCTTTCTCATAGGAGACGAGGATTGGGTCAAGTCGGAACGTGAGAAGTATCGTGGTTGGTGGAAGTCTGATTATTATGATCCATGAGGCGTGAAGCCTGATTGAGGCTAATATCTTTTTCAATCATCTTCAGTCATCGGGCAACAGGCAAAAAATGTGCTTGTAATGGGCCGGCACATATACAGCCGAATAATAATTACGCCGTGTTGTATCTTTCCAGGTTAAAAGCCGCATGCCTGTAGCTTGTACCCCAATTCCGAAATCCGAAATCCCGGATCCCAAATCCAAAATCCCAAATCCAAAAGGGCTGGCGTTGCAGTGGTGGGCGAGGAGGGGCCTCCGTCCCCCTTGGTCGTTGCAGTGGTGGGGTGGTCCCCCTTGGGGTCCGTCCCCCTTTTGGCAACCGGACAACCGGACATTTCACGTACGTACTACAACTTTCTACCGATGTCCTTGCTCGATTAAGCCATGAGAGTTATTCTTATTAACCATGGCAAAGCTGGATACGCCGATGATGAAACAATACCTGGCCGTAAAGGAGCAGCACCCTGACGCACTGCTGTTCTTCAGGATGGGTGATTTCTACGAAATGTTCTTTGAAGACGCTGAAGTGGGCTCAAGGGAGCTTGGGCTTGCGCTGACCAGCAGGAATAAGGGTGTTCAGGATCCTGTGCCTCTTTGCGGCCTGCCCTACCATGCACTGAATAGGTACCTGAAAAAGCTGCTGGATCGTGGATTCAAGGTGGCTATTTGCGACCAGGTTGAGGATCCGAGGAAGGCCAAGGGGATAGTGCGAAGAGAGGTGACCCGCGTTGTTACACCGGGTACCAACCTGGAAGAAGACCCCGAGGATATTTCCAGGGGGCATTTTCTCGTGTCCGTTGTGGTTGAGCAGGGCTTCCTGGGACTGGGTGCGCTGGACCTGGGAACCAGTGAATTCCGTGCGATGCAACCCAAGACACCGGAGTCATTGGCTGACGAGGTAGCCAAGCTCTGGCCCGAGGAAATCCTGGTATGCGAGGATGATGAAACAAGGCCGGAGCTTGCGCCGATGTTGGAGCGCATCAAGGGTACACCTGTTACCATTGAACCCAGGAACAATTTCCCAGGAAGGGAACGCGCCGAGAGTTTACTCAAGGACAGGCTGGGTGTGGTTTCCCTCTCCGGATTCGGCATGGACGGCATGGGAGCTGCAATAAAGGCTGCTGCGGCGGTGTTGAGATATGCAGAGGATAATCAGCGAGGAAACGTCACACATCTTGAAAGCATAACAGTTCCGACTACGAATGATTACATGGTGCTGGACCAGGTAACCGTCACGAACCTCGAATTGGTCGAGGGACTCGAGAGCAGAAACAGAGAAGGTTCGCTCTTGGAAGTGCTGGATGAGACCAGGACGCCTATGGGCGGCAGGAGATTGCGCGAATGGGTGTTGTTTCCCCTGAAGAAAAAAACTGCAATCATATCACGGCTCAGGGCGGTAGAGTCCCTTGCCGAGGACAATGGGATCAGGTCGGGGTTGATGGAGGTTTTGTCCAAGATACGTGATATCGACAGGTTGAACACAAAGGTGCAGCTAAGAAGGGCCAATGCGCGGGATGTCAATGCACTGGCATACTCTTTGAAAAACGTTGCCGCTTTGAGGAATTTACTTTCATCATTACTGGATGAATCCGGTTTATTGAAGGAAATTCATGACGATCTTGAACCACAGGATGAACTGGTGGCAACCGTTGAGAGAGCTATAGTGGAAAATCCCCCTGCAATACTGACTGAAGGAGGCATGTTCAAACAGGGATTCGATTCGAGGCTGGACGAATACATAGACATAATGGAACACGGCAAAGAAAAAATAATCGACATTGAAACAAGGGAAAGGGCCAGAACAGGTATTTCTTCGCTCAAGGTCAAGTTCAACAAGGTGTTCGGATACTTCATCGAAGTTACCAAGGCCAACCTGGATGCGGTGCCGGATGACTACATCCGTAAGCAGACGCTGGTCAATGCAGAGCGTTTCGTTACTCCCGAACTCAAGGATTATGAAGAAAAGGTCCTAACAGCCGAGGAAAAGAGAAAGGACCTCGAGAGGGAACTCTTCGATGATCTGATCATGTTCCTTTCCGGCTTTAACAGCGGGCTCAAGCGGACCGCAATGGCCCTCGGTATGCTGGATGCAATAACATCTCTTGCCGAGACAGCAGTGTCCCGTGGATATTGCAAGCCGTCAATAACCGATGACACGGGACTCGATCTGGTTGACAGCAGACATCCGGTGGTTGAAGCCGCCATGCCTGAAGGTGAACGGTTCGTGCCGAACGACATACGTATAGACACGAGTAACACCACCATGTTGATAGTCACCGGCCCGAATATGGCCGGCAAGTCGACGGCAATGCGCCAGGTGGCGCTCTCATGCATCATGGCGCAGGCAGGCTCCTTTGTGCCGGCACGAAAGGCAACGCTTCCGATTGTGGACCGTGTGTTCACCAGAATCGGAGCCAGCGACAAGCTTTCGAAAGGTAAATCGACATTCATGGTGGAAATGAGTGAGACGGCAAATATACTTAATAATGCCACTCCACAAAGTCTTGTAATACTCGATGAGATAGGCCGCGGTACATCCACCTACGATGGATTGTCCATAGCATGGGCAGTGGCCGAGTATCTTCACGACAACATTGGTTGCAAGACATTATTTGCCACCCATTACCATGAATTGACCGAAATGACCCGTAAAAAGGAGTTTATACGGAACGTAAACATAGCGGTAAAAGAGTGGAAGGATTCGATTGTTTTCTTAAGAAGATTGGTGCCGGGAGCGACCAATAAGAGCTATGGAATCCAGGTCGCAAGACTGGCCGGTCTGCCCGGTAGTGTCCTGGAAAGGGCAAAGGAAATCCTTAAGAACCTGGAAGCAGGAGATGTGGATGACTTGGGAGCGCCGGAGTTTGCAAGGACCGACAGGCCTGCTCCGCGCGACAGCAAGCAGCTTTCTCTCTTCGGTGTAATGGGCGGACGTAATCAGGGCAAGCTGGAAAAGGAATTGGAATTGATGGACTTGAGCACCATCACTCCGATCGAGGCCTTGAACCTGCTCCATAAGTGGAAAGCCGGTGTAGGGAAGAAAACAGGAGAAACCGGTGTATAGGTTCGTTGGATCGACATTCAAAAAGGAAGCCGGAATCACCTGCAATGTGCCGCGATTCTCGATGTATATCCTGCTAATTATCATTGCCGTGACAGCAGGATGCAAGAATAACATATGTAAGGTTGATCAGGATTGTTCAGGCAATCTGGTGTGTATCAGGGGTTCTTGCTCTGATCCGGACAAGCTTTTTAGGGACCGTGAGAGCATGGTGGAATATGACGGTGAACTGGAAGGACAATCGGAAGATGCAGGGTCGCTGGAGAACCCGGAAATGGATGCCTCGTCCGACCGGGATTTGGACCTGGTTGGTGACCAGGTTGATACAGACTTGTCAAAGGAAAGGAAAGCTGTTGAGGGAGAAATCGAACTTGAAGAAGTCGAGGAGGTTCCCTCCAGGGTTGTTTCGATTGATATTGATATCGACGGCAAGGATGTGCCTGTTTCCAAGCCTTTACAGGCCAAGATAAGCTTACAGGGAAGCGGAATGCTCGGAGGTCTTCCTATAGATGCCGAAGTGTTCTTCAGGGGACGGGTAATGGTGACGGCTTCGGCGGATGGTGCTTTGTTCTTGGTGAATATTGGCACCGGTAAAAAGCAGGTGATAAAGCAGCAGTCTCAAATCGGCAGGGCTCAATTGTTTTCGGATGGAACCATCTATATAGGCGAGACGAGCACGAGCAAGATAATCCGGATGGCGCCGGATGGAAACGGTGGTTACTTGGAATCTATTTATATCGATTTAGGCAGCAAGCTGGGAAGTACAGGAAGGCTCTCCAGGTTCGCATGGGACGAAGAGAAGCAGATGTTGTTTGCTCTGTACGTGGATGCGAGCCAGGCCAGGACGACTCTGGCCAGGATCGAGCAACACGAGATCTACTCGGTAAAGGAACTCGATTGCAGGGCATTCGGCCTGGACATAAGCGCAGACAACATAATTGCGGTCTGTTCTTCCGGAAGGGTGATACAAATGACAGAAGACCTGAAAAATGTGCACGACCTGCTCACCTTGCCCATATCAGGTGCAAAGCCGAGATTGGAAGGTGTTACGGCAGTGGGCGCACATGTTTGGTTCGCCGACTTTCCAGTGTCCGGAACGCCGACGGGCAGGGTGTTCAGGGTTGAAAACGGCAAGGCCGCGCTCTGGGCCCAACTTGAAAGCGGGGTCCACGAAATTGCAGAAGATGATGACGGAAGCCTGTTGGTTACAACTCAGGGCGTGAGCATGGGAAAAGGCAGGATTGAAAGGATTTCACCCAAGGGTCAGATTTCGACTGTCGTGTTCGAAGGATTGGCGCTGGATGCCGCGAATGGTTACGATGGTGCAATTATCATCGAGAAGGTCCAGGCCGGAAGTTACAACCTGATATCAGACAGTGCGGGTGAAGTGTTGCTGAATGACCCGGATGTGTTTCAAACAAATGGAAGAGGGCCGTACACATTGGAGGCAAGGGTTCATGACCCGTTCAGTGGAGAGGCGGTAACAGGACGAGCGTTTTTCAATGCCACGGATTGACTGATAGAGGTAAACAGGCTAGGTGTTGTGTACAATGAATAGATTGATTTACACGGTTGATACATTTATCTGTCTGTTGTTGATTCTGGCCGGTCCATCGGCATGGGCAGGCTCCCTGGCATCCCTGAAAAAAATCGACTTCAGTTCTGAAAGAAACAGGACAAGGGTGGTTATGCGGATGTCGAGGCGGGTAGATTTCGAGCAGGGAGAAGTACCGAAGAACGAGGAACCCGGTGAACCCCGCAGACTGTTCATAGATATCAAGCAGAGCCATCTAAGCAATCCCAAGGGCGTTACGACACCAGTCGAAGACAAGAGACTTTTCAGGATAAGGACAGGCCAATTCGATTACACTACGATTCGGGTCGTCCTGGACCTCAAGGAAAGTGTTTCATCGTACAAGGTGTTCAGCCTAAATTCTCCCTTTCGAATCGTGGTGGATCTCTTTTCCTTGCAGAAAACCGAACAAGAAAAAAGAAACGGTTCGCCAGAATTAGAGGAACCCGGCCTGGTGGAAGATCAGGTCGATGATGGCGGCGGACCGAACATCGAGGAACTCTTGACAGCCGGGGAGGGCCGGGCCGATGCCGGGCAAGCGCCGGACCAAAGTGAAAATTCCTTACTGCTGCCTTTCAAGAGGATTGTGATCGATCCCGGACATGGTGGAGACCAACCGGGAGCTATCGGCAAGACCGGCTTGATGGAAAAGAACGTTGTGTTGGACGTGGCCAAGCGGTTCAAGAAGATAGCAAATCGTGCATATCCGGGTATGGACGTGGTGTTGACCAGGGAAACGGACAAGACCTTGTCCCTCGATGAGCGTTCAAGGATCGCGAACAAGTTGTCTGCGGACCTGTTCATTTCGATCCATGCAAATGCCCACCCCAGGCGGTCCAGATACGGGATCGAGACGTACTATCTGAACGTGACTTCAGATAGGTACTCCAACAGATTGGCCCAGGTCGAGAACAAGACCAGTGGTAAGAGCCTGTCCGACCTGCAGTTCATTCTTGCTGATTTAACCAGGATGGCCAACATCGACGAGTCCAGGGAGTTGGCCAGGTATATACAGGGGGGTGTTGTCAGGAAGCTTTCCAGGGGATGGGACATGGTCAAGGATCTGGGCGTGAAAAATGCGCTTTTCTATGTGTTGCTCGGCGCCAAGATGCCTGCATGCCTGGTGGAAATATCATTCCTGAGCAACCCGCGGGAGGAGAAGAGGCTGAAAGATCCTGTGTATCTGAACGCAATCGCCGAGGGAATACTGGACGGAATAGAGGCATTCGCCGCCAACAGGAAAAAGGCCCGGGCGGTAGATGCGCCTTGAAAAAAGTGGCGTTTTATGGAGCTATAAGAAATCGAATTAGCTTGGAGGTGCAGGTTTGGCTGGCATAGTCAAGGTAAAGAAGCATTCATTGGATCAGGACACTGCAAGGGAACGGGCTGAAGAAATCGTAAAGAAGCTCGAGAGCAAGTACGGGATAAAATACTCCTGGAAGGGTGATGACCGGCTGAGTTTCGAAGGTAAGGGTGCAAAGGGAACCGTTGAATTGAATCAGGGCGAGGTAAAGGTATCTGTAGATCTTTCTTTCCTGCTGAAACCCATGAAGGGTAAGATCGAACAGGCCATAGACGACCAGTTCGACAAGAAGTTCTCATAGCCGCTTTCATGGATTCGGCAGGCTGGTAATGAAGCCGGACCAGGCACTTGACTCGTTTCTAGCATTCCTGAAAGCGGAACGAAACCTTTCGCCTAATACCATCGAGGCATATTCGAGAGATATTACGAAATTCCTGACATTCCTCGATGAACGCGGTGTGAATGATGTCTTGCATATCGACAGGTCTTCAATAGCATCTTTTCTCGCTGGCTTGTCTCGCGCCGGTCTCTCCGCCAGGTCACAGGCCAGGGCCTACTCGGCTGTTCGTTCATGGCTCGGCTTTCTCGTGGATGAGCAAGTGCTTCAGAGCAATGCAGCCAAGGAGATCGATTCTCCCAAGGTGATATCGAGATTACCCGTGTACTTGTCGCTTCAGGATGTCGAGGCATTGCTCGGGGCCCCGGACTGCTCCACCAAGAAAGGAATGCGCGATTCAGCCATGCTGGAGCTTCTGTACGCAACGGGCTTGAGGGTTACCGAATTAGTGAGCATGAAGGTTGCGGACCTGGAAATGGATTCAGGTTTTGTAAGGGTGAAGGGAAAAGGGAGTAAAGAGAGAATTGTTCCAATAGGCCGTACTGCAGTGGAAAAGCTCCAGCTCTACATTCGCAAGGTAAGGCCGGATCTGCTCGGCGGTTTGGATTCCGGTTACTTGTTTCCGGGCAGGGCCAGGGGCTCTTGCATGACACGTCAAACCTTTTGGAACATCATTAAGAAATACGCCCTTGCATGCGGCCTTGATCCCAAGGTGTCACCGCACAAGCTGAGGCATTCCTTTGCGACTCACCTCTTGGAGCGCGGGGCTGACTTGAGGTCGGTCCAAATGATGCTGGGCCATGCCGATCTTTCCACCACGGAAATATACACACTTGTGACAAGGGAAAGGCTGAAGATGATCCATGCAAAGCTACATCCCAGGTCGAGAGTAAAAAAAATTGCCGGCAATGACTCTAGTGACAGTTAGCAAACATGACCTTGCCGCGGAAATGTTCCGAAGGACAACTTACATCAATGCTGCCGGCAAGCACCCAGACTTTGTTGAACCTGGTATCTGTGCGATGGATTGTGCCATCGAGTTGCTTGCAGGAATTGATCAATCTTGCCTTATCGGTTCCGGGAATTTTTATTACCAGGGATAACTTTCCCGTCACCTGGTCCTTGATTATCTTTACCAAGTGATCCTGGTCGTTCTTTTTTGTCAGAAATATTCCGAAAAAGCCTTGCGGCTCGCCGGAAAGGCATTGGTCGGGAACGAATTTCCATGTTCCAAGACTCCCTCCTTCAGCTTCAAAGGAGCCCTGTACACTGCCGCCCGCCTGTATGCCTAAAATGCTTGCTATCATTCCGGGATTGATTGCCACCCCTACTGCTGCGCCAATACCGGCCAGAGCAGCCAAGACTGCTATTATTATTGCAATTTTGAACATTTTCATGTCTTATCCCCTCTTTTTTTTATACTGTGGTTTCTGCCAATACCGGATCCCGCCAGGAAGGCGAGTAGGGCCAGGATTGGCCATGAAAGAGGTTGATTGTTGGCCTGGCAACCGCAAGATCCATTGCCTGAATTATTGCCCGTGTTCTTACCCGTGTCAGTATCAGAGTCAGAGTC
>JAADFL010000039.1 GCA_013152945.1 Deltaproteobacteria bacterium
GAGAGGCTTCCTCATAGGAGACGAGGATTGGGTCAAGTCGGAACGTGAGAAGTATCGTGGTTGGTGGAAGTCTGATTTTGATGATCCATGACGCGTGAAGCCTGATCGAGGCTAATATCTTTTTCAGTCATCTTCGGTCATCGGCAACAGGCAAAAAATGTGCTTGTAGTGGGTCGGCACATATACAGCCGAATAAGAAAAATTTTATCAGCAATGGCTCTGAATGCTTCAGTCCCTCAAGATCAGGTAAAGCACTGCCTTTTGCGCATGCAGCCTGTTTTCTGCCTGGTCGAATACAGCGCTTCGTTCATGAGCTGTCACGTCGTGGGTTATCTCTTCGCCATAGTGGGCAGGCAGGCAGTGCATTGCAATTGCATCCGGTTTTGCCTTGGAAAAGAGTTCAAGTCCGAGTGTGTATGCAGATAGTTCCTTGATTCGCTCTGCCCTTTCGGCTTCCTGCCCCATGGATGTCCAGACATCGGTGTACACAACGTCTGCCCCCTGCACGGCAAGGGACGGATCGGTCTCGTAAGTGATTTGCGAACCGGTCTTGTTTGCGATTGCAGCAACATCCTCCTGCACGCCTCGGCCCAGCCTGCGCCTTTCCGAAGATGATATTGTGAGATGAGCGCCTGTCCCGGCACAGCCGAATGCTAGAGATGTCGCCACATTGTTGCTGCCGTCACCGAGGTAGGTTACACGAATCCCTTCAAGCCGTCCCTTTTTCTCGCGTATGGTCATGAGGTCGGCCAGGATTTGGCACGGGTGGTTGAAGCCGGTCAAGCCATTTACAACCGGAATGCCCGCGTACCTTGCCAGCTCCTCCACATCAGAATGAGAAAAGGTCCTGGCCATTAACACGTCCACGTACCTTCCAAGCACCTTGGCAATGTCCTCTGTGGTCTCCCGTTGCCCGAGTTTTATTTCATTCGGTGAAAGGTAGAAGGCATATCCTCCGAGCTGTTGCATTGCCAGCTCGAAAGACACCCTGGTGCGAAGAGAGGGCTTTTGAAAGATCATGGCCATGGATTTCCCGGCCAGGGGCGCTCCATGGCTGTGTTTTTCCTTCCACTCTTTCTTGAGGCGTACTGCAGTATCCAGGATGAGGCTTATCTCGTCCCTTGAAAAATCTTTCAGGCAAATTACTGACCTGCCCTTGATATCTGATGTATTGTTATCCATTGCGCCCATTTGCATCCTCCCCGGTTTTTTAAACCGTGGTTTAATACAAACACCCGGTCCATAACATTCAACAGGTTTACATAAATCGGGCAAGGATGTCTGCAAGCTTTTTGCCCGATTTTTCCTTCAGTTCGTAAGTTGCCCTCACCATGGGCTTTTTGACATCGATTACCCTTGCAAGGTTAATGGGGGTTGCGCACACGACAATGTCGCAATCGGCGGCATCGATTGTCGCGGCAAGGTCTTTTATTTGTTGTTCGCCGTATCCCATTGCCGGAAGAATAGCCCCGGTATTCGGATACTTCTTGTAGGTCTCTGCAATCTCACCTTTTGCAAACGGCCTTGGATCAATGATTTCCCCTGCTCCCGCGTTCTTTGATGCAACCACACCTGCTCCGAACTTCATGCCGCCGTGGGTCAATGTGGGCCCGTCTTCTATAACGAGAACTCTCTTGCCCTTGACATCTTCGGGCCGATCAAGCGTCACAGGTGACTCGGCCTCTAGGATCTCCGCATTCGGCGCCAGGTTGCTGATATTATCCCTGACCTGCCCGATTGCCTCCGGACTTGCCGTGTCCACCTTGTTTATTATTGCCACGTCAGCCATTCGCAGGTTGGCCTCACCCGGATGATACATCAGCTCGTGGCCGGGGCGGTGAGGATCGACCACAACAATGTGCAGGTCGGGTTTGTAAAAGGGCAGGTCATTGTTTCCACCGTCCCATAGCACGATATCCGCCTCTTTTTCAGCCTGATCGAGGATTGCGCCGTAATCCACGCCTGCATAGACCACGCCTCCCTGCTCTATATGGGGCTCGTATTCTTCCATCTCCTCTATAGTGCAGTGGTGCTTGTCCAGGTCCGCCTTTTCAGCGAATCTTTGCACCTTTTGTTTTTCAAGGTCGCCGTACGGCATTGGATGCCGAATTGATACGACCTTTTTCCCATTTGAACGCAGCATGGTGGCAACGTACCTGGATGTCTGGCTCTTGCCGCAGCCTGTCCTTACCGCACAAATGGAGATCAAAGGCACTTTTGCCTTTATCATGGTGCTTTCGCTGCCCAGGAGGGTAAAATCCGGGCCTGCCGCAATGACCCTGGATGCAAGGTGCATGACATAGTCATGAGATACGTCGCTGTAAGCGAACACCACTTTTGATACGTGCTTTTCCTTTATTATTTTTTCGAGATCGCTTTCGGGAAGAATCGGGATTCCTTCAGGGTAATGCGGTCCTGCAAGGGCAGGCGGGTACCTGCGGCCCTCTATGTGTGGAATTTGGGTCGCTGTGAAGGCAACCACTTCCTTACTTTCGTCGTTTCGAAAGACTACGTTGAAGTTGTGAAAATCTCTGCCTGCCGCTCCCATGATAAGCACTTTTTCCCGTTCCATGTTCAACTCCTTTCGCTGTCATGTTTGTGAAATATCCAGGTTGATGCCTCGATCATGTAACATCTCCTAATAAACCGTCATAGCATGGAATAGTTTAAAATATGCACCATGTCCAGGGGTTTACCGGAGATTTTTTCTATTTTCTTAAAAATGACAGCCTCCGTCCCCTTGGCGCCCCCCTTGGCGCCCTGGCGCCCCTCCGTCCCCTCTGGCGTCCCTGGCGTCCGTCCCCCTCTGGCGTCCCCTCCGTCCCCCTCTGGCGCTCCTCCCTGGCGTCCGTCCCCCTCTGGCGTCGCGCCCCTCCGTCCCCCTCTGGCGTCCGGAATCGTGGCTGATCGCCGTTACTTGCCCATCGTGCCGCAAGGAGGTTATTATCTTCTTGTACATGGAATCGAATAGAGAAAACCAAGGCGGCACAAAGGGCATCGGTTTTGGCCGAAATGCTCCTTCGATACCGGGCCTCGAGATTATCGAGCACATCGGCAGTGGAGCGCACAGCGTGGTGTACAGGGCCAGGCGGGGCGGCAGGGATTTTGCAGTCAAGATACAGAAGGAGCCGAGGGCAAACCTTGAGCGCACAACTGATGCCTTCTCCAGGTTCCGCCGCGAAGGTGCATTGCTGGCCTGCCTGCGGCACGACGGGCTTCCCTCCATAGCGGATTTGGGCGAGACAGAGGGCAGGCAATTCATCGTTATGGAGTTGGTGCGTGGCAGGACCCTGTCAGAACAAATAGCCGAAGGGCCCTTGGCCGAACCCGACATCATTGCCTTGGCTATGAGGCTGGCAAGCGCACTTGGCGAGGTTCATAGGGTGGGAATGGTTCACTGTGACGTGAAACCCGACAACATACTCGTGCATGAAGAGGACGGCGCCAGGCTCATCGACTTCGGTTTTGCCGTACGTGCGTCGCGTGACAGGCCTCACGAGGAGATCGCCGGTACCCTGCTCTACGCGGCACCCGAGCAAACCGGCATGATAAAGCGCCCAATCGACCCGAGGAGTGACCTGTATGCTCTCGGGGTCGTGATGTATGAGTGTGCTACAGGGCGGCCTCCCTTCAACTCACCCGACCTGGGAGAGCTCATCCGCCTGCATGCTGTTGCAAGCCCCCCGGACATAAGAACACTGAACCCGGATATTTCCAGGGGCCTCGCAATGGTCATAGGCAAGCTCTTGTCCAAGGACCCTGACGACCGTTACCAAGGGCACGTGAGTCTCATGGCCGATCTAGCCCGCCTGGACGAGATAAATGAGGCCATCGAAACCGAGTCGAACGTTGTCGTACTTGGAGCTTCGGATCGACTCCTGTCAGCAGGTGCCGAGGGAAAACTAATCGGCAGGGATGCTGAGTTCGACGAGGTTGTGCGTCTCTACAAGCACGCGGTTCAAGGAAAAGGCTGCATCGCCATGTTGGAGGGCGGGGCCGGCATGGGCAAGACCAGGCTGGGATCCGAGCTCATCAAGTACGCGATGGCCGAGAAAATACTGGCTCTCCGGGGAACATGCCCGGACAGTGGCACATTACCCTTTGCACCTCTCCGTGAAGCACTCGAAAACCTTTTGAGGTCGGCTTTTGCACTGCCGCATGCCGAGCGGGCGCAGCTACAAAGGCGGGTCAGGGATGCCGCCGGGGATACGGCTCCTCTTCTAAAGCGTTTCTCGCCACTCCTGGCCGTGGTGTTGGGCGACGTGCAGGACCTGCCGGGACAGGAAGATGTGCAGGACCAGTTCTACGACGCCTTGGCAAACCTATTCCTGAAGCTGGCAATAGATGGCAAAGGAGCCCTGATGGTCATCGAGGACGTTTACCGTCTCGATGACGGCAGCCGCCAGGTGTTGGCGCGTCTGGCCGCGCGAATAGCCAGTGCCCCGCTATTCATTTTACTTACCACCAGGTCTGAAACGAGTCTGGAATCCTTGATTGCCGAGCTCGGATCCTCCCTTGTCCAGCGCCTGACCCTGGCTCCCATACCCGAGGGGGCCATGACAAAAATAGTGACTGAGCAACTCGGGCACTACCATACCGCTCACGACCTCGCCGCCCGGATAGCTATGCGATGCAACGGCAGTCCCTTTGCAGCCAAAGAGTACGTGAGGAGTCTGCTCGATGCCGGTCTGCTCACCCCATCGTGGGGCCGCTGGCATCTCGATGAGGATGGCCTCCAGAGGATGGATCTGCCTACAGGCATGGTGCAACTGGCCCTACACCGCCTGAAAAGCCTCGACAACCGTGCCAAAGAGGTGCTCAAGGCTGCGGCCATAATGGGACCCAGGTTCGACTTCGATATTCTGGCCAACGTGTTCGAGGACAAAGAGGTGGTAAGGCGTTCGATCACCGACGCAGTCGGTGCCAGGTTGCTGGAACTCGTTGAAGGCGGCAGGTATGCATTCTTCCATGCAGAGGTGCGCGCTCACCTCCTCGAAAATCTTCATCCCGAAGAGCAACGTGTCCTGCATCAACGCACTGCAGAAGCATTGGAGCAAACCGGGAACAATGAATCCGAGCACCTGTACGCCATTGCCAGGCACGCTGCACAGGGACGGGTCGAGCAAAACCGGGCCTGGGTAATACAAACAAACCTCGTGGCAGGCGTTCGTGCGCTGAAGGAATACGCCCACGAGTTGTCCTATGAGTTCCTGAATACCGCACGCGAACACGCCGGGCAAAGCGATCAGCCGCTCCCCAGGGACCTGGAGGAATCCCTTGCCGAGGTGTGCACGCGAACCGGGCGCCTCGCAGAGTCTATCCAACATCTCGAGTCCCTCATCCAGAAGGCGGAGACTTCCTTGGAACGCGGATGGCTGCGCGCCAAGCTCACGCAGACGCAATGCGCGAATTTCTACTTTGAACCGGCGGAGAGAGAGGCCCGCCTGGGTTTTGCCGAACTCGGCATGTCGTTTCCGCGCTTCAAGCCTTTTCGCCTCTTGGCCTGCCTGTACTACTGGATCCGCGGCCTTATCGCCGTCCACGTCCTGGCGCTGAAACCCCGCTCGGAGCATGGGCGTAAACGCCTGGAGGTGTTTTCCAAGCTCTGCGAGTACTCCGCGATTGCTGCATACTTCGACAGCCGTCCCTTGGACCTGCTACAGGCCGTGCTCAAAGGAAGATGGATGGCGGCCAGGCTGGGCCGCTCGCCCGAGCTGACGGCGCTTTCGAGTCAATACGCAGTCGTGTTGGCGGTAGGAGGCATGAATAACCTGGCCCGTCGAACCATCGACCGCGCAGAGAAGATTGCGAAAGACATAGGAGATCGCCTGGCACTTGCGAGAGCCCAGCTCTATAAGGGGTTCGTCTGGCATCTCACGGGATCCTCTGTGGAAGCAGAGTCCATGGCCCGCCGTTCGCTGGAGGAGCACGGTGAATTCCTGGATGGCATGCACTACGTGGATGCCTGCGGCGACCTGGTCTTTAACCTCCTTTTGCGCGGTTACTTCAAGGAGGCGTGGTCCTGGATCGAGAGACAGCTTCCGCGGTTGTGGTTCACGGTCGGAGAGGTGAGGGCCAAGCAAGGCAATCCATGGGCCGGCACCGTGCTGGCCGCGCTTGGCCGGACCACAGAGGGTATCGAGTACCAGGATAACATGCTCGCACTATGCGAACAGGCACCAAGGACCGAGCGATACCGCTGGGCCGAGATGCTCGCATACAGGGTCATGTTTCTTCTCGAGCAGGGCGAGACAGGGGATGCAGTGGACCGAGCCATCGAGGAGCACAGGAAGCTCGGATTGACACCCATGCTCACAGCCTTCCACTTGCGCGGTTTCTACGTGTTCCAGGCATATACCAGGATGGAACAGGTCATGCGTCTCGAGGCTGATGAACGCTACCCCAAGGTCAAGCTCTTGAAGACGGCATTGCGTGAGCTGAAGCGAGCCTGCACCATTCCGTCCATGCGGGCACACGCCTTGGTGATAAGAGCCGCGCTGCACAGGTTCGAGGGCCATCATGGAGCAGCCGGCCGTCTCCTGGATCGGGCGGACCGCTTCTCAAGGGATATCGACAGCCCTTGGGTGAATTTCGAGGTGGCACGACAGCGCGCCTACCTGCTCCACGAGCAGGGCAAGCGCAAGGCATCACTGCGCGAGGCCCGAAAGGCCCTCGAACTCGCCTTGGACCATGGATGGGTATATCGTACGCGCCGTATTCGAAAAGAATTCGGTTTGGACGCCCTGTCCACGCGATCGCCCATCTCCGCGGTGTCGTCACACCAAGGCTCTGCGAGCTCGCCGGCCACCTTGAACACGGCCAGGACCGCATCCCTCCAACTCGAGCGCAAACTGGAGGCCTTGCTGCAGGTAAGCCTTGCCGCGGCGTCGGTCCTGGATCCAAAGGAGCAAGCCAGGAGGGCGTTGCACGAAATACTGCGCATCCTTGGTGCGGAACGCGCTTTCCTGTTTCTATGCCTTGAGAAGGGAGGTGAGCCGCAGTTCCAGGTGGGCAGGGATGCTGACGGCAACGACCTTGGCGCTCCCTCCGATTACAGTACCAAGGTGCTGAAGACGGTGACTGAGCGTCGTAAGCCGGTCGTGGTAAGCGGTCCCGAGGAAGGCGTTGCACTCGGTTCCGACAGTATAGTGGGGCTCAACTTGAGGAGCATACTGGCAGCACCGATCATGGTTCGTGAGCATTTTTCCGGTGTAATTTACTTGGACAACAGGTTGGCGCGGGGTGTTTTCGACGAGAAGGATCTCGAGATCCTGATGGCTATCGGAAATCACATCGCAATTTCGCTCGAGACGGCCAGGGCGGCTCAACTCGAGATCAGGGTGGAGGCCGAGGCTGAAAAGAGACGCCTTGCAGAGAGCCTTTCCGAGATGAGTCACTCCTTGAGTTCGTCACTGGATCTCTATGATGTGCTGGACGCATTGCTGAACGGCGTTACCAACATGCTCGACTCTGACCGTGCATCTGTGTTCATAATAGAGGACGACACGCTAAGGCTTGCCCGAACCAAGAGCAAAGGCGGCACGGAGCCGCGGGAAGACCCTCCGCTTGCACTGGCCGAAGATCCTCTCCTTTTCGAGGTGGAGAACTCACGCAGGCCCGTCGTGGTGAGCGACACGCGCCTGGATGGTAGGGTAGTGGCACGTAATCCCCCGTGGCTCCCATCTTTTATTGGGGTCCCCCTGATATCCAAGGATCGAATAGCCGGCATCCTCGTACTCGAGCACCGCGAACAGGCGGGGTACGGCCTGGCAGAGGCAGAGGTCGCATTCACCTTTGCCGGCCAGGCCGGTATTGCGATCGAGAATGCCAGGCTTTTCAGCGAGGTCAGGAGGCTTGCAACCACGGACGAGCTGACCGGCATTTTCAATCGGCGACATTTCTTCACCCTTGCGGAGC
>JAADFL010000040.1 GCA_013152945.1 Deltaproteobacteria bacterium
AAGTTACCGGGTTTGAGATCTATGACATGTGGTTCATATATATAATCGGATGAAATCGGATTTTGTATACCAAAAATTTAAAAAAATATTTTTTTGTAATGCCATGTTGACCTGTTTGCATGACAGGCTTGCACGCGCCCTGCCATAGCTACTTGTAATTACAAAAAAATCAGGCAGGAAGAAAATCAACGTGGGTGGGGACGGGGATCGGGGGGATCGAAGTACCTGCGGCCAAGCCACAGTGACACGTTTACAAGTCCTATCAACACGGGAACCTCCACCAGGGGACCTATCACTGCTGCAAAGGCGGCACCATGTCCTATGCCGAAAGTAGCCACGGCGACTGCAATTGCAAGTTCGAAGTTATTGGAGGCCGCTGTAAAGGACAGGGTCGCCGATTGTCCGTAATCTGCCCCTACTGCCTTGCTCATAAAGAAGGAAACGAAGAACATGACCACGAAGTATACCAGGAGTGGCATTGCGATCCGAACCACGTCCAGTGGAAGCCGTACTATTGTTTCCCCCTTCAGCGAGAACATGACAACGATGGTGAACAGCAGGGCGACAAGGGTTATTGGACTGATTTTGGGGATGAACTTTGTATGGTACCACTCCTTGTCTTTGATTGCGATAAGGGTGAAACGAGTGGTTATACCTGCTATAAAGGGTATGCCCAGGTATATGAATACACTCTTCGCAATCCCGCCAATGGTGATATTTACGGTTATGCCTTCAAGGCCAAACCACATAGGCAGAACTGTCACGAAGATATATGCGTACACAGAGTAAAATAGGACCTGGAATATCGAGTTGAAAGCAACAAGCCCTGCACAGTACTCGGTGTCGCCCTTTGCCAGATCGTTCCAGACTATTACCATTGCGATACACCGGGCTAAGCCTATCATTATGAGACCTACCATGTACTCGGGCTTGTCGTGCAGGAAGAGAACGGCAAGGCCGAACATCAGCAGGGGTCCGACGACCCAGTTCTGGACCAATGACAGGCTAAGGACACGATAGTTACGGAAAACGCGTCCCATCTCCTCGTACCTGACCTTAGCCAAAGGCGGGTACATCATAAGGATCAGGCCAGCGGCTATCGGAATCGAGGTGGTTCCGGTATTAAACTTGTTGAGCAATTTCACTATGTTGGGGAAAAAATATCCAATACCAACACCCAATGCCATAGCGAGGAAAATCCAGACCGTCAGGAACCGGTCCAGAAAAGTCAGGTTTCTTGAAAGATGGCTGTTTGCGCCTTTCATCGCCCCTTATTGACCTTTGTTCCACTCTTGGCTGGTATGTCCTTGCACGATCCTTCCGATCGCTCCCGGCTCTTCTTCCAATCGGCAAGGTGATCGAACAATTCCGGCGGCATCCGTTCCTTGATGATAGATGGCAATATTTCGATTATTTTTGCATGGACCTTCCCCGGATTGTCCACGATTCTATAGTAGACCCATACCGAGTCCCGCCTGTCATCCAGCAGCCCTGCATTGGTCAGGTGACGCAAGTGTCTCGAAGCCTTGGATTGAGTGATCTTGAGCACTTTTATGAAATCGCACACACAAAGTTCTTTTCCACCAATCAGGAGCCCAAGCATTTGCAGCCGGGTTTCATCAGAGAGGGCCTTGAACAAGCCAGCAAGCCTTCTCATGTCGCATCCTCCTTGTCAGCACATGCATATACCCGCATAACCGGTTATATGCAACAATTAATTCATAACGCATGGCGACCAAAGTGTATATAGATGGCCATTTACCCGGTTAAGCACAAGACATGCCGGGCTTGTTACCTTAAGGGTTTAACCCGCTTTATGCTCAAGGCCTGACCGAGCTTGATTGGCTGTTGTTTTCGCCTTGTTCCTTTCTTTGGCGCGATATTACATCAATCAACTTGGATGCACTGTCCTTCAGCGCCCTGTCTTTTATTTTTTTACATAGATTCTCTGCGCGATCGAGTTCATCAATACGAAGATCGGCATATGCAAGACGATACCTGGTTGTATCATCCAATGGTCCTATCGATGAAAAAGATTTTTCGAGGGCCGCAGCTCTTTCAAAGCGTTCTGAACCAAGGTATATGGCCAATCTCTGGGACAGGCGTTTCTTTGAATCTTTTACCCGTGCATTCAGGCGGACTGCCTCATGAAAATGTCCGGCCAGCCTGAAATGCTCCGCTGCTGCAAATGCATAGTCTCCGCCCAGCAAGGTAGCCCTGGCAAATAATCGGGCTGCGGCCAACAGGTGCTTTCCGGTCGAATACGCGAATGCCAGGCGAGCCAGCACCTGGGGATCCTGTTTGAACCGCAATGCCGCTTTCTCCAGGATTACCGCAGCCTTGCCCGGGCTGCCAGCCTTGCGGAGAGCCTCACCGAGAACAAGGTATCCGTCACGATCATTTGGAACCTTGTCAAGATAAGTACTGCCCTTTTCGAGCGCAGCGGCATACAACCCTTCGTTGACCAGGAGCAGGGCCTGTTCGCGTAGTAACTCATAGTGCCTTGGGAATGATGTAATTGCGTTTTCTAGCGTAGTATATGCTTCCTCCACCTTGCCGAGCTTTTCCTGTACCCTGGCCTTTATCTGAAAATAGGATGGAAATCTTCGGCCGATTTTTTCACCCTTGTTCAATGTGCTGAGAGATTTTCCAAATTTTCCAAGTTGATAGTAAGCCTGACCCAGATAAAGCCAGATAGCGGTCTGGTTTGGTTTAGTAGCAAGGACATTCTTGAAATGGGTAATAGCTTCCCGGACATGATTTTCCCTCATCGCAATGATACCGCGAAAACTTTCAATGACGGCCTTGTCTCCTTCCAGGCCATTTAAAAGTTTTTTCGCCTCTTCCAGGTTTCCATTGTTGATGAGCTGCTTGACCAGTTGTATGGGATGAATCCGCTTGTCTCCTTCATCCGAATCGTTGTGGGCCATCACCGGTGAAGCTCCGATGAGCCAAAGTGACAGTATAAAAATCATTGATGTCAATCTACCCATTTCATTTCTCCAACTTGAATAGGATCTTCTGACGGCACAAGACGGCCACAGCCTGTCCCTTGAATTTGGCCGGCGCAAATTGGTATTGCCTGATTGCCCGGGTTGCGGCCTTTTCAAAAATACCAGGCGGATCAGACTTTTCCACCCATACCTTTTCAACCCTGCCGGCAGCGGAAACCTGTAGCTTCATTATTACGTAGCCTTCTATACCACGGTCCTCGGCTGTAGAAGGATAGTCCGGGGCAACTCTGCGAATTACACGGGGCGGCTCATCTACAGCTTCCTCCTTCAGCACCAGCTCCGTATTCAGACCCTGTTGTCGGCCCATGAGGTCGCCCAGCAGATCGACTCCTGTAATATCCGGCATGAGTTGCTCGGAAGAGATATTTGAAGGAAGGTTGGGTAAAGGCATAGGGACGGCCCGGTTCCTCATCCTGGACACGTGTCTCGCCACGTGAGTTCGATGTTTCTTGTGATGCTGCTCGCGCAGGACAATCGTCTTTGTAACCGCTTTGGACTTTTTCTCACGTGTGTGGACATACTTGTTGACTTGTATCACCAGGTACATACCTGCGCCATTTACCAGGACTGCCAGGAGGAGAGATAGGAAAACCCTGGCCCACCTTTGTCTTCTATTCATATCTCCCGCTCCACTGCAATGCCCACGTCCTTTGCTCCCGCCAGCCTGCATTGGTCGACCACGTCAACAAGCATGCCGGTCTCCACGTGCTTGTCCGCTATTACCAGAACGGTTTTTATCCGCTGACGCGAAATGATTTCACGTAACCTGGCCTGGAGCATCCAGGGTTTCACCGGTTGTGCATCAACAAATATTTCTCCTCTCCTTCCTATCGAAACCCTGACAGACCGGTTGTCAGCCTGTTGCCCGCTTTTTGCTCCGGGCCTTTCTATCTCCAGCTTGGCATCTCTGACGAATGTCGTTGTAACCATAAAGAATATGAGTAATATGAAAACCATGTCGATTAGCGGCGCGATATTTATTTCATTGTCTTGACGCTTTTTCCTGATGGATTTTCCCAGGCTCATGGTTCCTCCGTGACGTTTTCGATGTTTTGGTCGGCGGTTCTCATAAGATAATCCCTTGCACGATGTATTTCCATCTTCAGGATTTCTTCCTTGCGGTCCAAGAGCCTGCCGACTATGACTCCGGGGATTGCAACGATCAGGCCCATCTGAGTGCTTATCAGGGCCTCTGCGATCCCGCCTGCAACACCTCCGCTCTGCGTGAAAAGTTCCATTGCAGTCAAGGAATAGAATGTCTCGATCATCCCGCTGACCGTGCCCAACAGGCCGAGTAACGGCGCAATGCCGCAAAGACTGCGGATTATTCCCTTGTACCTCGTTATCTCGTTTTCCGAGGCTATGACCAGGAAATCCAGCTCTTTTCCGCTCTCCCTGCCCAAAGATCTTAGCTGCTGGATTCCACGTCCCAGAAAACCGTCGACATATCCCCTCGTGCGGCTGACCTGCACGGGATCGATGAACATCTCCTGTGCCTTTACAACCAGGTCTCCCTTGAAGCCTCTTTTCAGGAGTTGCCACCGCTCTCCTATGAGTGTCCAAAGGGTCATGCCGGCCAAGACCAATGCCGGCATGACGAAACCTCCTTGTGAAATGTATTCCTGAACCTGTTTAAGCATTGATCGCTCCCCTTGTTTCTACGGGAACGGAGTCTTTGGGATCATCACCATGCATACCGGCAGTATTGTGGCCTCGTTCGTTTTTTTCGTGTTGCATTTTATTGAGCAACTTCAAAGCATTGATTTCCATGTCTGACAGAACGTGGTCCACACGGCTGGACAAGAGTGCATGCACCAACAAAGTGGGAATGGCGACAATCAATCCGAACTCGGTGGTGAGCAATGCTTCGGAGATACCGCCTGACAAGAGTCTCGGATCTCCTGTCCCGTGCTCGGTTATAACAAGGAATGTGCCTATCATGCCTGTAACCGTGCCAAGCAGCCCAAGCAGGGGGGCCACGGCTGCAATGACGTTCAGGGCCGGAAGAAATCTTTCCAATGTGGGCCGTTCGGCCAGAATGGACTCGTTGACAAGTTCCTCGAGCTGGGATCTTGGCAACTCGCGGTGACGTAAAATAGTCTCTAAAACACGGGCCACGGCCCCGGGCCGTTTGTGACAATCTTCAGCAGCCTTGCCCCAGTCGCCCTTGGCGATCTCCTTGCCGACTTCTTTCATCAACCTGTTCGAATTGGTATGGGCCTTGCGAAGAATGAAAATTCGTTCGAACAAAATCAAGACCGCCAGCACGGCAAGAGCCAAGATCGGCCACATCACGAAGCCGCCGGCAAGAAAGGTTTTCCAAAGGGTTCTATGTTCCCGGGATACCGTATCACCATGCTCCAGCGGATCGAAAAGCAGTGTCCCCACTATTTTGGGACACTTGCCTCGTGACAGCTCTTCAGCCTGCTTTACGGATTCATGGTGTACTACCTTGAGGTTTTGTGAGCCTGCAGGTCCGAGGGATCCTCCTGTCTCATGATCCAGGCTGAAGGCGGCAACCTGTGAAAGCCAGAGCACATCTCCTTTTCTCTCTGAACCATCTGCTGCAAAATATGAATCCTTTTCGATTCGCAGCCTGCCCAAGCGTCTTACCAGAAGACACCCTTTTTCAAACATCGCCCCGAGCAAAGGGACAAGGTCTTCCTCGCCGTGAGCAATCGTTATTCCATGATGCCGCAGAGTCGAAATGGCCTGATCAAGCGTGTTGTCCAGCAGGGCCTGCCTGTCACTGCCGACCTGGACCTCGTCTTCTCCTTTCGATACCCTGTCTTCCAGAGCCTGGTTTTCGATCTGGAGTGCTGTAACCTGTTCCGATATTTTGCTTACCTCTTGCCGCAGAGCGGCTATCTCGTCATTATATTTTTTCTCGATTGCACGTTTACGCGAGATTAGCTGTTGCCTTTCACTTGCAAGCAGTTTTATTTCTTCTTGGTAAGCCTTTTCCAAGGGTGAGGCCGCCCAGGTTTCCAGACCTGCCAGTACGGATATCGAAAAAAACAAAATGCTAATCTTCATGTTGCCCTCCCGTATTTGCAGGACAGGGCAAGGGCAGGTTGAAATAACCTTTACGGATCTGCTTTCGCAGGGCAATGAAAAGGGATTCGACTGACTTGATGCTTTCCTCATCCGAAAACAATTTGAACGAATATCTACCGTTTTCCGCCTTGGCCGCCCAACCGAATTTACCGCTTTCCGTGCGAAAATACATAACGCCCATGCCGATTCGTGCTACTTGTACAAGTGTCTTTTTGCCATGCAGGTCGATTACCTGGCGATGCAGGCCCACTTCGGCAGTCAACTTGAGTTCGTCCTCAAGCATCTGCCAAAGCCTGGAGATTGCCATTGCAGGATCTGCGCGCGGGCCCTTTAGATCTTTGGATATTTCATCTACAGCAGCCAACCTGTCGTGTTTCTTGAATGGCAGTGTATCCAGAATGAGCCTGCGAACCATCCGGGCGGCTTTTTTTGCAGGCTTCATCAAACGTGTCGACCATGACTCTGCTCTTCGTCTTTGTGCAATTTGTTTGGCGCGAAGCCGCCTCAAGGTCTCCTGCCTCACTTGTTCCTTGCGAAGAATTACCTCGAGATCGCCTTCCTGGTTCTCAAGAGCTGTTCTTCGTGTCCTGAACGATGACCGCATCTGGTCGATATCCGATTCCAGGTCATCCACTTCCGCTCTAAGCTTGGCGAGTCTCTCCCCGTAATTCCTGGAACCGGCAAAGGTAGAACTGCTGAATAACATGCACCAAGCAACGACCATCGGCACTATGGTCTTGATGTGTTCCATTGTTTCGGCCATTTGTCAGACCTCCATCTTCAAACCGGAATAAAAGAAGAGCCCACGCAGGGGCCCCCAAATATATATGACATCCGCGGATTCGGGATTGCCGTTCTCATCCGCAGGGAAGTAGAGCGGCGTTTCTACATCGGACTGGTGATAGTCCAGCAGGTTGTCTATACCTGCATAGATGGAGAACCACTTGTACAGCCTCTGCTCAATGCGTATGTTCATCAAGGCGTACCATGGAGACCATGCCCGCTTGGGATTGCTCCTGTCCGCATTGGACGGATCGAGCCAGTCGGCCAGCTTTGGGTTCTTTGTGGCGATATTGTAACCGTAACCGAACACCTTTCTCAAATTCATCGGGGCGTACACATCACCTTCTAATGAAGCCTTCAGCCCGAACTTGAAATTAACGTCTATGCCGAAGTTGATCTGATGACTGGGTGGAGCCGATACCAGGGCGTCGGCATTGTCGATATAGTAGTAATACCCATAGCCCGCTCGAAGGAAGAGCCATTTTAGAGGCTGACTTTGGATCTCCGCCTCGGTTGATATCACATCCAGTTTTCCATCCACGTTGAACACCCTTACCTGGCCCGAGCTTGTGTTTTCCACTGTGATGGGGTCATTGACCCTGTTCCACGCACCTTCTATCGTTGCATTGAGCTTACGGCCAAGGTCCAGGGCAAGGGACAAATTGGTGTTGATCGATGTCTCTGCCGAATGGGCATCGTTCACCAGCCTGTATCCGGATGGAGCCACACCATGAGAATATTCATAGAAAGTGGTTGGCGCCCTGAAGCCCGTGCCTGCAACCGCCCGCAGGGTCAGCATATCGGTCAGGGCATATTTGAGTGCGCCCCTGGGCGTGAAGACGGCGCCGAAATCATTATGATAGTCGAAACGCATACCGTGCACGAACTCGAGATCGCCTGTGATGTTCCAGTCGCCCTGAATGAACACCCCGGGCATGTGATAGGTGTAATCAGCCTGAGCCAGGTTTTCCCTCAACTTTTCCAGGCGATAGGAAAGACCTCCGACCAGGCTGTAGCTCTTGAATAATTGAGCCGCCAGGAATTCCTCGGCGTACACCATCAACTGATCTGCGACGTATACCTCTCCTTCGTAGTCAGAGTCCTGGTAATGGTATGTTGAAGAAATTACAGTTTCCGAATCGAGCCAGTCCGCCAACCTGCACCGGAAACGGGCTCCACCCTCGAAACGGCGTGTAAGTATACTCTCTGAAAAGGCCCTCCTGTTATCAGTATCATCCATTACCTCCAGAAAACTTCCCATACCGCCGCCCTGGCGTTTCTCAATAATTGTTGAGACACGAAGCGTGAGGTCCGTGTCCTTGGCAATATCCCAGTAAGCTATGGCGGAAAAGCTGCCCTGGTCGTAACCGGTGTACTCGCTTATGCCGTCGCCGTCCCTGTCGATCCTGTCATGGGTTGCAAAGGTGCCGTTCAGCGTAAGGCCGAAATCGTCTTTCCTGAAAGACGTGTACCCCGTGGCCCGCTTCCAGTGAAACATGCCGCCTTCAACCGACAACTGGCCGGACAAGTCTTTGCCCGGCTTTCTGGTAATGACATTGATGACGCCGCCGATTGCGTCGGTGCCGTACAATATGGAGTTTGCTCCCTTGACAATCTCGATACGCTCGATATCCGAGGCGGGCAGGCTCAACAGGCCGTAAGTTGTGCCCAGGGAGGAATACATGGGCATGCCGTCAATCAGCATGAGGGTGTAACGCGAAGGCAGGCCGGATATCTTGACCCCTGTCGTATTGCAGATTGAGCAGACCGTGTCCACCTTGATGCCGGGCCTGAAATCCACTGCATCGATAAGGTTGATGGCGCCCTTGGCCTCTATTTCATCCGCCCCGATGAGTTCGGTCTTTATGGGAGCATCTTTTAAGAGCTTCTTTGTCCTGGTGCCTGTTACGACTATGTCTTCTGTTTCATAGACCTTGCTTTCTTCAGGGCCAAGAGGCTTCTTTGCTGCTTTCTTTTCTTTTTTTTGCTTTGTCGACATTGGTGTTGCTTTATTTTTATCTTTCTTTTTTTTGTCAGGCTGCTTTGGTTTGTCCTGTGGCCTATTCCCTTGGTTTTCTTTACTTTCTTGATTCTCCTGAGCATATACAGTCGGCATGGCCAAGAGTGATACACAAAAGATCACAAGTACATTCTTCGTCAATGTTTTCACCCTGTTCCTCCAGTAGTGTATTGGGCGGACGCCGGTCTTTTTCACTTCTTGATGCAGGAATTTCCCGCTGTCGCTCTCCTGCAAAAGGACAATGGGCTATCAAAGGGAAGCATCTGCATTTGCGCCCAATCCCGTTATTTTATTATATTTTGCCTTCGTGTTGTCAGGAGAAAGACGGGGGGGAAAGCTTTGGCGCAAATTGCAATATTGGAAGCGTTAAAAATATTTCTTCATGGAATGGCGGACCATGGTTGCTACTACCAATGTATACCCCGCAATTTTCGTTTTGTTCTGACTCGATGCGTGGAATTCGGAAAAAGTTCGATATTGAACAGTCCACGTATTCAACCATGATTTCGATCTTTTTTACTTCCGGCTCGTTACCGTTTCGCAATTTACCGGTCTTTTTGCTTTTGTTGTAATGGCTTGATCTTATTTGGTGGACCACAATATCTTCATAAGAGCCTGTTGACGGATTATAGAGGTGATGGTGCGATGCAAAGGCCAGGTGCAGGTACGAGACACCAAAGGGCAGGCTCAGGGAGAATATGAGGACGAGTGTTCCAAGTGTCCTGAAATATCCCTTTATGCCTTTGACCTTGTCTTGGCCCGGATTAATCAAGCTCATCAGACATGGCCCCTGAATATTCCAACGCCCTTCTCATGTATGGAGCGAATTCCCATAAGACCATGATCGAGTCCTTCAATAAATAATGAAGAAATTATCTCTATCATGCTCGAAGTTGCCTCCTCATCAATTGTTAGACATGTCTAACCGACCGGCCGTTGCTTGTCAACTCTTTTTTTGCCCGCTCTATTTTTTTATTATCGACACAACATATTATCAGTATCTCATCAACCGGCAAGCGCAACATAGAGGGCCACCCCGATAGCTGCAAGGGATTCGCCCGCGATCAGGCCCGAGGCGACCGGCACGGTATATTCTTCGGCAATCTTGGGCCTTGTCCTTCCCAGTACAAAGGCTATGACCGCGCCGATGAACATGGAAAGGGAATAAAAGAAGTGAAATGTAAAGGCCATACCAAGGCCCATCGGTGACGGGACAAGCCACTTGAAGCGATCGGGCACGGCTCTCCCCAGCAGGGGAAGGATCAATCCCACCAAGCCGCCAATGAATATAGCCCACCTGGCAGTGTAATGTATTGAATGAAGCCCCTTTGAGAGAAGCTCGGCCACACCGCGCCATGTCTGGGCCGCTGGTGCCGGGAACTGGGCTGTTCCAAGGTGTGAGGGATCAGGGACTATCAACTGGAATGCTGCCACGGCAAAAACCGTTCCAAAGAAGATGCCCGAGAACTGTGCCAGGAATTGCTTTCTCGGGTTTGCGCCCAGAAGGTACCCGCTCTTGAGGTCGATGAGCAAGTCGGCTGAAGAGTCTGCTACGCCGGCAGTGATGCACGCAGCCATCAGGTTCACATTCTGCCTCGCGGCAGGAGCAAAGGATCGGGGTGTGATCATCCCGTAGAACAACTGAGTCACCTTGCCCATGGCGCCGACCGGAGTCGTATCGGTTTCACCTGTCGCCCTGCATGCGACAAGGGCCAGGAAGAACGACATGATCACTGCAAGGATGCTCATCCAGACCGGCATTCCGAAGGCGTACAAGGCAATGATTACGACACCGATCGTTCCGAACACGGATCCTCCGAGAAACCAGGAGGCAGGAACTTCTATTCGTTCTATCATCTTGTCGTCAACGCTTTGGTCGGTCTTTCCGGAGAACAGGTTTTTCATACCCGAGAATGCGCGCACCACTGTCCGCCATTGCATGGCAAAGCTCAACAGGCCCGATGTTACCATGCATGCCACGCCTCCCCAAAGGGTCCAGCGGACCATTACGCTGTATTCCAGGGAGGTTATCACTCCCTGGTGGTACATCATGGGTGTAAGTATTCCCCAACAGAGTATTGCCCCGGCAAGCATGCTTGCCGCAGTGTGAAGCCCCATTATTGCACCTGCTGCTATCATGAGCAGGCTCGGCTCAAACGCTATCGTATAGGAAGCAGCCTTGGCACCGAACACTTTGAAGAGGCCCGGAAGCCATCCCAATCCATCCCTGATTATGGCGACCATTCCACCCACAAGGCCGGCAATGGCAAGCGAAGTGGCACTCTTTGCAGCTTCTCCGCCGGACCCATGAAGTGATCGGAGAGTTTCTGCAGCCGCTATGCCGGATGGGAACTTCAGTTGCTCGATATTGATCATCTGGCGTTTCATTGGTATGGCCAATGTCACTCCAAGGACGGCAAGGAAAAATACCCAGGCCATCAGCAGCCCTGTATGCATTGAGGTATTATTCAGCATCATCCATGCGGCAATGGCCGATACCATGGTGCCACCCGTGGAGTATCCTGCGGACGAGGCGGCAGACTGCATGCAGTTGTTTTCAAGGATGGTCATCTCTGTTCTCGCCAGGCCTATCTTCAGCATTACCTGCCAGATGGAATAGGAAAGTATGCACGCGGTTATCGCCACGCCGAGTCCCCACCCGGTCTTGAGACCTACATAGATGTTGACGAGAGACATGATGGAACCGAGCACACCGCCCATCAGAACGGCACGGAGAGTGAGCTGTTTCACGTCATCACCTTGGTATACTTCCTTGTACCACCTCTTCTCTTTTTCAAAGGGACTTAAATCCGGGTTGCTCATCATGTCGTCTCTCATGTAATCCTCCGCAGGGTATTTGATTTATTTTGCGATTTCTTACAACAACCTCGTGCGATTGCCAAGAAAAGACCCCGCACACATATCGAGACATACAGTTAAAGGCCGCTTACAGGCTGTCGGGCAAGATGTCTGCCGGGCAACGACACAGAGGATTGACATTTAACCCGGGCATGTGCTTTTTTCCGAATGAACAACAGGAGGTGAAGCTTGTCCAAGCCAAAGTATTGTGTGGTCGGGGTTGGTCCTGTGGGCGGCATACTCACAGCACACCTGGCCCTGAAAGGGGCGGATGTAACCGCTGTAGACATCTTCAAGGAACACCTGGATCGCATGAAAGAACGTGGGCTCAAAGTCGAGGGGGCTGCAGACATCGATGTGAAGGTGAACAAGATATTCTATTCTCTTGAAGAAGCCGGAGATGCGGGTGAAAAGTTCGATGCAATATTCGTTTGTGTCAAGGCGACGGTTATAAAATTCATCGCTCCCTTGCTGTCCGCTGTTTTAGCTGACGGCGGTGTGGGCATTAGTTGGCAGAACGGTCTGGATACCGAGGCCGGACTACTGGAGGTGCTTGGTCCTGACCATACATTGCGCGGGGCCGTTAATTATGCGGGAAACCTGACCGGGCTCGGGTCTGTGAGAATGACCTTTTTCCATCCTCCGAATTATTTGGGGCCTGCTGAAAAGAACCGGACCGGAGCTTCCGAGGCAGCCAGGCGCCTTGCCTTGCAGTTGAGCGACTTCGGACTTGCCACAGAGTACACGGATGATATTCAACGCCACGTCTGGGCCAAGGCGATTCGAAACGCCGCACTGATGCCGGTTTCAGCCCTGACAGGCATGGACATGGCCCAGGTGATGGATTCCGAGAGAAGTCTTTTTCTCGTGGAAGAGTTATTAAAGGAGTCCCTGAATGTATCTGCCAAGGTCGGGCATGTTTTCGACCGAAAATTCTATGATGAGACCCTGGAGTATTACAGGGGAGCAGGTCACCACATGCCCTCCATGCGCGGCGATGTCGAGGATGGACGGCGTACTGAGACCGAATTCCTGAACCACAGGATCGCGGAGTACGGCGCCATGCACGGTGTCGATGCACCGTATAACAGGGCATTGGCGAATTTACTGTTGTGCATAGATGAACTTGCATCTCAAAGACAGAGAAAGGCGGAGAAATGAGCGGACAGGAAAAGCCCAAATTCAAGAAACTGGAGTCGGTTAAGGCCATGAAAAAGGTAATGGCCGATTATTTCTATGAACTCGACGAGGCAGCAAAAACAGGAAAACAAAAAGTGGCATGGTGCACGAGCGTGGGCCCGGCCGAAATTCTGCGTGCCATGGGATTCGCCGTGTTCTTCCCGGAGAACCATGGGGCAATGCTGGGTGCAACCCGAATGGCCACCGAGTTGATCCCGGAGGCGAACGCAGTAGGCTATTCTCCTGACATCTGTTCTTACCTGACAGCCGACGTGGGGGCGTACCTAAAAGGTGTAACACCGCTTTCAAAGGCCTATCCAGGCATAGAATCGGTACCCAAACCTGATGTGCTGGTCTACAATACCAACCAATGTCGTGATGTGCAGGACTGGTTCAATTGGTATGGAAGACACCTTAATGTTCCGGTCATAGGCGTCTACACCCACCGGAACATTGGCCGTGTACAAGAAACTCATATCCGGTCGGTGGCCGCCCAGTTCAAGGCAATGGTGGAACCGTTATCCGATATTTCCGGCAACAAGATGGACCCGGCCGAGCTGTCCAGGGTGGTAGGCCTGTCCAGGAGGTGCAGCGACCTTTGGAAAGAAGTGCTCGAGACAGCGACAGCAGTCCCTGCTCCGTTGAATTTCTTTGATGATACCATACACATGGGGCCGGCGGTTGTATTGCGCGGTGACCCAAGAGCCAATGAATACTACGAGATACTCTTGAAGGAACTCAAGGAGAGAATAGAACAGGGGGTGGGTTCCGTGGATGGAGAAAAATTCCGTCTATACTGGGAGGGCATGCCGGTCTGGGGCAAGCTTCGCGAACATTCCCAGATGTTCGCCTCTCTGGATACATGCGTAGTGGCCTCCACGTACTGCAATAGCTGGATCTTCGAGGCATTCGATCCGGACGATCCCTATAACAGCATGGCAAGGGCCTATACTGAATTGTTCATAGTGCGCTCGGACGACGAGAAGGAAAAATACATCGAACGAATGGCAGACCTTTTCAAGATAGACGGCATACTCTACCATGATGCCAAGACATGCCCGAACAACACGAACAACCGTTACGGCATGCCCGAGCGGCTGGAAGAGAAACTCGGTATCCCATCTCTGACAATTCAAGGCGATTTGAACGATCTCCGGCTCTATTCCGACGAGCAGGCCAGGACCGCGGTTCAGGCCTTTATAGAGCAATTGGAAGAAAGAAAGGCAGCAAATAAGTAGGTCCGGCCACAGGTTTTTATTCGTATCAATTGTCCTGTTTGCCCAGGGATATATGTTTGATATTATACATGACCCTACCTAACCGGGTGAAAACCTGTTTCCTTGGCATGACTTCAAAGGGGAGGGGCGAAGTAGATGAAAACGGGTGGCATGGTCGCTGGTAATTTTTTCAGGCAGGGAGATATCCTGTTTTCAAGATCTCCTCCATGCAAAAAACAAATTCCTATCAACTAAAATAATCCAGGCTGTTTCAGCCCTAAACAGGATACGCGATTTTGCTGATGTCTGAATAAACCTGAATAAACAGGCTGACAAGGTAACGAAAAATCCGTCAAACTTGGTCTACTATACTATTATCACTGGCATCCGCCGGGATTGGTGTCGTGACCTTCCTCGACGTACAGCGTGCTTATGCAGATCGAGTCGCCCACTGCAGGAAAGGTGACGGATCCGATTTCCTTACCACTGGGATCGTATCCCTTGATCGTAACCTTGCCCGGATCCACATTGCCCGCCAGGTAATAGCCGTTCTGGGGATTTATGTTTTTCCTGTTGTCAAGCGACGTGGGCATCCCGGTGTCGTTAAAGTACCTTACCTCTCCGTTTTCAGCATCGTTCACAAAGACCTTTACGGTTCCGCAAGCCACTGGCTCGTCCACGCCTTTTGCATTTTTCCATACAAATGCGCCTGCAACCGCAGCAGTGTGTTCCTTAACCTGGATGCCGGCCAGGGCCGGTGCGGCTTGGTAGGTCAACTTATCTACAGCTATGAGGCTTACGTCTTCGGCACTGGCATCGATGTTGAACTGGTACGTGTCTATGTACCCGTCGGCAGGTTCTGTTCCGACCACCAGGAATCCAACTTTGCCGTCAGGCAGTCCGGCAATGGTTACATTGCCTTCTGCATCCGAAGTTGCCTCTATACCGAGTTCGGCCCCGGTATCGTTATTCAATGCCTTGACGGTCATGCCGTCCAGGGTTGTACCGGCTTTGAAGTCCTCGACTGTCCCCTTGAACGTAACCGTCTTTTGACCGTTATTGTCGTCGCTGCCGCCGCAACCGGCAATACCCACCCCGAGAATCAGTGAAAGTGCAGTAATGGCTAAAATAGTCTGTTTCATATCAACTCCTCCTATTGTTACAGACTCGACTCCATTCAAGTCCCCACGATTAAAGAGCACGTATACAGCATATCGAGGGAATAGGTCAACAAAGTGATAGTAAATTTTTCAGTTGCCTTTCGACTTGGCCTCATTCCAAAGATCATCCAGTCTTGAAAGAGGCGTATCCCGGACTGTCCGGCCTTCATGGCTCAATGTTTGTTCAATGTACTCGAACCTGGACTTGAACCTGCTATTTGCAGAGCGAAGAGCGCCTTCTGCGTCTATCTTGAGTTTCCTGGCTAGGTTTACAATTGAAAACAGTAAATCCCCGATTTCATCCTTGACTTGTTCGCTATCCCGGTTTTCGAGTGCCTCATCCAACTCGGCCACTTCCTCTTTTATTTTTGACCAGGGCCCCCTGATATCCTGTTCCAATTGCCAGTCGAATCCGACCTGACCTGCCTTTTCCTGTAACCTGTGCGCTGCCACAAGGGCAGGCAGGGCCGTGGGTACGCCATCCAGCGCACTCTTGTCCTTCCTTTTCTCTTCCCTGCTCTTGACCCGGCCCCAGGTCAGAAGCACCTCCTGCACGGTTTCCGCCTTTTCCGTGCCGAATACGTGGGGATGCCTGGATATCAATTTCAATCCCACTTCATCGAGAATCTCTTTGTCGTGTGGACCGCCGAGGTCCATTGCTATCCTGGCCATGAAAAGGGCCTGGAAAATCAAGTCGCCGAGTTCCTCCGCAAGGGAACGAAGATCCTTTCGATCCGCTGCCTCTACAGCCTCGAATGCCTCTTCCAGCAGGTAAGTCTTGGCAGTTTCCAGTGTCTGCTCCATGTCCCAAGGGCATCCGCCGGGATCACGCAGCCGGTCCCGGGTTTTCAGGAGATCCTCAAAAGCCTTGGCGGCATCTTCATATCTTTGCATCCGGACAGCCTCCCGTTCAACGCTCTCAAACAAACATGAAATAACTTACAGGCCTCCAATTCTTGCTAGACACAACATAACCTGGTATAGAAGAAAAATGAAAGTGATATCAAATGCCCATGGCGCAGGAGAAAAGCTTGAATAGTCGACTTTCCTCAATTATTTTGAGCAAGCTGGTTTTATTGTCATTCCTGGTATTTGCTCTGTTTCCTCAAACGCCGGCAATTGCCCGCCAGGGCACGGATTTTCAAGGTTCGCAAGCTCTGAAATCAAGGGGAGGACAACAAGAAGAGGCTGTTTTCCATGAACCATCCATTCCCGGCAGGGTCGAGGCCCAAGGTGACGATGAAGAAGATGAAGAAGACGACGAAGAAGACGATGAGGAAGAAACGCCTTTAGAGCCGAAGCCAAAGCCTGCAAATAAGCATGCAAAAAAAAAGCATGCCACAAAAAAGAAGAAGGTGTCCGAACCCGACACCGAATCAGAGGACGAGGATGAGGACGAGGAGCCTGTCGAGGAAGTCAGGGTCCCGTCTTCCCCCCGCGAAGAAAAAGGAAACACCAAGGCATTCATGCCGTCGGCGACATTCGGGAAAGAGACAAAGAAGGCACCATCGATTGAACCCTCTCCAAGCAACACGACCGGGAACCGTAACCAAGCAACACCTCCCGTAAATAACAAAGAAGGAGGAGGCATTGAGGGTATCGTAGAGCCGTCATGGGCTACATCCCCGAACCGGAACATTCGCAAGCATCCTTTAAAAAACAAGGGCAGAAACAATAACTTGACGCCCAAGCCACAAGGGCATGTGCCGTTACTCGAATCCCAGCCGCATGGCTTGAAAAAACCGGCCAAAAAGGATCTTTCCGTTGCTCATGGAGAAGTCCTGCTGAAAACTCCGCTGACACCAATCGGAAATAAAGGTCTCGAAAAACCGGTTTCCAAAAAAAACGGCAGCAGGCAGGCAGGTGCAGGACCCGGCCTGAAAAAGCACCTGCTGGACGATCCAAAGGCAAGCATGGAGTCATTGCGTTCCACCTTCAATGATCTTGTGAGAGCGGTCGAAAAAGATGACAAAGCAACGGTTCAAGGACTTTTGGATCCATTGGTACAGGGCAAAAACGAACTTGGCATGCACAATTTCCAGGCTTTGTCTGATTCACTGTCGACCTTGAGCGGATTGGCAGGCAACTCAGGCCATCATGACTTGGCGCTTTTACTTTGCGAGACGGCCGCAAAGGTGTCCCCGGAGCTACCCGGTCCTTCTTTTTGCAAGGCCAGGGCGTTGGAGGCGACCGGTGTCCTCGGTTACCTGAAGTCAGCGGTTGCAAGGCTACGGGGTACAGGCAAGATGTTGTCTACACTGGGGCCGGGTTCCGAACTTATCGCTAACCTGATGATAGTGGTAATCGCCGGGTTGGGATTCGCATTGCTTTTGGCATCATTGATGATTATTGTGAGGTACATACGTCTACTCTTGCATGACCTGGGTCACCTGTTCCTAAGAGGTATTTCTTCAGTCCAGAAATCCGTCATATTGCTCTTCGTACTCGTAGTGCCGATAGGTATTTTTGCCGGACCCGTTATATTGCTGGTGTTTATGCTGGCATTGTTGTCGCCCTATATGAAATGGAGTGAACGGGTATTGGTATTGCTGGTCGCTCTCTATATCGGCACAGTTCCTCTTTCTACAATGGGTATAGTTCATGCAGTGGACTTGGCGACAGGTCCGGAAACAAGATTGGAAAAAGCGGATATCGACAATTGTGACAACAGGTTGAAAAATGAAGTACTGGGTATACTGAAAACCGATCCAAAAGAGCCGGCAGCCCTGTTTGCCGCGGGTATGTGCTTCAAGAGAGCCGGAGATTACGACAAGGCAGAAGCCTATCTTTCCAGGGCAATCGATGTATTGCCGGCAGAGATGGCATTTCTGGTCAATATGGGCAATGTCATGTTTATAAACGGAGATCCGGCTTCTGCAGAGCAATACTATCGTAAGGCGGCACAAGCAATGCCGACAAATCCTTTGCCCTACTACAACCTGGCGAAGTTGTCTTTCTTCCAAGCCAACCCGGAGCAGGGAACCGATTACCAAAGAAGAGCATTGAGACTCAATTCAGATCAGGTTGAACGATATACCAGGCTTGATGGTTCTTCCGTGAATCGTTTCGTCCTGGATGCCGAGTTGCCTCGTGATGTCCTGTTATCCGGATTCAGGGGAAGAGAACTCTATCGTTCCGAAATTTGGCATATTCTTTGGGAAGATTCATTGGGTGACAGGTCTCCTGTAACATTCGTACTTTCCGGCGTATTTTTAATTTTTGCGGTCTTTGCAATGACCTTGAGCAGGCGATGGATGGAATACAGCAAAATATGTAAGCGGTGTGGGGGGCCTGCGTGTATACGATGTAGTGGTACGATAGCACAACAAAGCATTTGCGCTCCTTGTTTCCATGCTTATGAGCAATCCGAAGGCGTGGCAGCGGAACTCAAGGAGGAACGCCAGAGAAGAGTCGAAAAATCCAGGCGTATCAGGAGATTCTTATCCATGGGCCTTGCCGTGTTGATTCCAGGCAGCGGCCATTTTGCTGTGGGAAGGCCTGTCAGCGGTATTGTTGTTTCATTGCCGTTCGGATTAATGGCTGCAATGGAACTGACTCCCGGGGTAATCTTCAGATCCATAATCGACGGCCCTGCCCTACCCGGCCTTGGGGGACTCCTCCTTGTAATCGGGTCTGTTTTGTACATCGTTTCAGTGGTCGATGCAATTAGGGGGTAAAGTGTGGCACTACAAGGGACACTCAAAGATTTTCCAATTGCCGATATCTTCCAGCTCATAGGCCAACAAAGGAAGACCGGCTTTTTGGTTCTGAAGAGAGAGGACCAAGAGGTCAAAGTATTTTTCCATAAGGGCAAGATATTCAGGGCACAACCTTCCAACAGGAGCGGCATGGATCTACTGGGCGATACCCTGGTCCGGGCTGAATTGATAACAGAGGAGCAGCTAGAGGAAGGCTTGTCGATTCAGCGTAAGACATTACAGAGGCTGGGGGATATACTTGTACAACAAGGATTGGTCGATCGTGAGACTGTACAAAAAGTGGCAAATCTCCAGATAAGTGAAACCATATACGACTTGTTCAACTGGAAAGAAGGAACCTATAATTTTCAGGCAAAAAAGCTCGAAGTGGCAACCGACCTTGCTGCACCCATTCCTGCCGAAAATGTGCTCATGGAAGGTATCCGTAGGCTCGACGAGTGGCCCATGGTCAAAAAAAAGATACCCGATTTGGACATGGTTATGGAGCGGGTGGTGGACCTCGATTTGCCGGGCGAGGGTTTAAGTTCGATTAAGGGAGATAAGAATATCGGTGAGAACGAGAGAATAGTCTACAAATTGGTCGATGGTAGCAATTCTGTCCGGGAAATCGCGAATATGGCATTGATTGGCGAGTTCGAGACATCAAAGGCTCTCTGGAACCTGATGAATGCCGGTTATGTAAGGCATGCAAAGAAAGGAGCCGACGACGACAATCAGGAAAAAATTGTAGAGAAACTGCCGGGAATGTTGGCCCGCAGCTTTGTCGGAGCAATTTTCACCATAATTGTGTTGATCATTGTCGGGTGCGCTGCCTTTGCAGTGTTGCAGGCCGCGGGTATGGGGCCGGTTACCTATAAGATACATCATTCCATAACTCCACGACTCAAGAATGAGCTGATAGCAAAGATACAAAAAGACAGGCTCATTCGCGCGATCGAGGCATATGCCTTGCACATGGGGAAATACCCGGACAAACTGGAGGATATCCTGGTGGAGCATGGTATGAACCGGTCGGACTTGAGTTATCCCTGGCATGATGATTACTATTACAGGCGGCTCGGCAACGGCGAATACATACTTCTCGATCCCAAGATGTAGAGATGTTTTTCCATCCTGTCTTTATTTAAGGTAAACTTGGCTGGTGTAGTTTGCTTTGGGCCGAATGCCCTGTATCATCTATCAATAAGACCACGCTTATTGGCTGCAACCATGTTTACGTTTTTATTTCGACTCAAGCTCACTTATCAGGTCTTCGATTCCTTTCCTGTTTCGATTTTCCGCAATGGATATATCCAGGAATTCAAGGCCGTGCATGTAACCATTGGGGCTTGACTGCCCGGCCCACCTGACCTGGGCGAGCAGCCTGTAGTAGGCCAGACCCCTCATTAGATCTTTTTTTATCTTTTTTACTTTTTTCGGATTGAAAAGGTGAACCTCGATAGTGGCGCCGAGAGGGAGTTCTTCGTTTGTGGCAATCCGCAGTCCATTGGAGCCGAGGTCCATCATGAGGGCGTCCTTATATCGTTTTTTCGGATCAGAAAGCAGGAAATACTGAATTCTGGCAATTTTAATCTTGTCCTTTGTCTGTGATCGCCGCGATTTTCTTCGTTCAACTTGTCCGGCTGCCATTTGCTATCCCCAAAAATTGCATGACCTTTCAAGAATACCCATTCCCTGTTTTTACTGCTCTCTCAAAGAGCTGTTCGGCCCGAATCTCCCGCGGACCGAACCGCTAGAATGACTCTTGCAAATTCCGGGCCTGTCCCGCAGGCTCGGCAGACAATGTTCCTACCTTGTAATATGCCGTAATTATAAATGGATCCGGATATGCTTTCCAGGGGGGCACTTCATACCGGCCGTCCTTATCTTGCTGCGGGGCCTTGGTGCGGTGAACATTGACTCCTTTGTAGGTAAACGCAGACCCTGTTTGGCCTTCAATAAAAATCGTTTCAGTCCTGCATTCATGTTTTCTATAGATATACCTTGGATACTGCCCCAAGATCCGGGCCTGCAACTGTTGCCCGGGAACCTGTGAACTTTATGAGCTCACTGATTCCGGAGCAGCCACGAAAGTGGGTGTCATGATGTCGGCCTTGCTACCATTTCCAGTGTAGGCTAGAATCTTATTGAATCGGTTGAATGACGCCTAAAGAAAAAGGAGCCGTGTTTGGTTAGTGAACCCGATATGCGAAAGATAACCCTGGATGACAACAGCCGCTCAAGGCTGTTGTTCGGTGAAAAGAACATAAACCTCAAGCTGCTGGCCAGGGCAACCGGTGTAAAGGTTGCGGCCAGGGGCAACCAGGTGACCTTGAGGGGAACCGCCCCTGATATGGAGCTGGCTGAAAAGGTGATATTACAGTTGTACGACATGGTGGACGGAAACGGCGGAGTGAGTTCAAGTGACGTGGAGCAGGCTGTAAGGTTATTGTCGCATGACAGGCGCAGGAACTTAAGGGAACTTTTCCTGGAGTCGGTACTGGTTGCTCCGGGCGGAAGAAGGATAGCTCCAAAGAGCGAAGCCCAGCAAAATTACGTGGATGCCATGAAAAAGTACGATATCGTCTTTAGCATAGGTCCTGCCGGCACGGGTAAGACGTACCTTGCAATGGCAATGGCGGTGGCATCATTGCAGAGAAAGCAATTCCGAAGAATTGTTCTCACAAGGCCTGCCGTCGAGGCCGGTGAGCGCCTGGGTTTTCTTCCGGGCGATCTTGTAGAAAAGGTTAATCCGTACTTGAGGCCGTTATATGATGCCTTGCACGATATGATGGACCTGGATCGTGCCAGGGGACTCCTTGAAAGAGACATTGTCGAAGTTGCGCCCCTGGCGTTCATGCGGGGCAGGACCTTGAACGAGTCCTTTGTCATCCTCGACGAGGCCCAGAATTCCACGGCAGAGCAGATGAAGATGTTCCTTACCAGGCTTGGAATGACGTCCAAGGCAGTGATAACCGGTGATGTTACACAGGTGGACCTGCCACACGGGCGCGAATCCGGACTTATCCAGGCGAGTCGCATTCTTCGTGGGATAAAAGGTATAGCCTTTTGCAGTTTTTCGGACAAAGATGTCGTCAGACATCACTTGGTGCAGGAAATCGTCAGGGCGTACGAACACGAGGAAATGTCTTTGACCGCCGGACAGCCGAAAGACAAGGACATTCAGGGGGAATGATGAATAAGAGGAGCAAGGTTTTATCGCCTGCATGGCATTCGATTAAAAGTATTCTACAGGCTTTGTTCTCGTTGGTGAATCCTGATAAGCCCGGGATAAAACTCCTCCTGGCCGTGTTATTGGCAGCCTTGTGTGCTGCACTCATAACACCGGGATTGTTTGCCAGGAGCCTGCCCATAGGTGACGATGACCTTGGAAAGCCGGCCAAGGGTGACATCAAGGCCTCCCGTGATTTCCAGTTTCCGGACCTTGAGAGTACGCGGCGAAACAGGAAGGAAGCCGCGGACAAGGTGCCGACCGTGTACGATCTGGACATGGGTGCTGCCAGGGAGACAATAGCGAGAATAAGACAAGTCTTCTCACTGTACAGAAAAGAGATAATAAAAATACGGGCCCGCCTCGAGCAGGAAAAGACAGCAATGGAGGCGGGAAATCAAGCAGGTAACAAGGCACTAAGTAAAAAAGAACAAAAAACAAGAAAAAATCTACAAACGGGCATTGAAAAACAGGCCATGCAAAAAAACAATGACTCCCGGCAAAAGATTCCATCAAAAGTGGTAGACATGTTGATCGAATCCCAGCCTGATGCTTTTTCCGCCCTCGGTGTCAATATTGCAGAAGCGGATTTGAAAATATTGGCCCGGGACGGTTTTTCCCGGAAGGTGGAATCCGCCCTGGTAAAAGTGGTGAGAAGGGTATTGTCCATGCCTATCGTGGCCGACAAGGAATTCCTCCGAACCGAGGCCTTGAGGGGAATAACGGTCAGAAGCATCAGGTCGCACGGCGGCCGGCAAAGCGAAAGACTAATAAAGGATTTTTCCGCATTGAAAGACGTGGCGGAAGTGAGAGAGAGCCTTGGCGGAAAAAAAGAAAGGGCTTTGAGGAACCTTCCGGGAGACATCAGGAAAACCCTCGTACACCTGGCAAGGGCGCTTGTCAAACCTGTCCTGACCTTGAACAGGGTGGAAACCGAGAAGAGGCGCCAAGAGGCTGCAGAAGCCGTAAAGCCCACGGTGGTCTTTATAAAAAAGGGTGAAATGGTCGTACGTGATGGAGAAAGGATCACGCAGTTGAAGTTGACCATGCTGCGGAAAATGGAGGAAGAGCGTTCCAGGGCGGATTTAGTTCAGATGTTTGCGGGCGCATTCCTGTTCGTCTTACTCTTATTGCTTGCCGCCTACAAGACCGGCCTGATGACGCCGGAGGGCAAAGCCAGGATTGCGGGCCGGGACCTGGTAATGATGACCATGGTCCTTATTTTCTTCATTTTACTGCTCAAGGCATATGGCTCGTTGATAGGTCCGCTCAAAGACCGTTTCTCGAACCTGGATCCGGATATCTTTTTCTACCTCGTTCCGGTGGCCGCAGCCGCCATGGTTGTGCGGATGTTCACGCCCGGCGCAATAACATTGGTCTTTTCTCTGGTCACCAGTATGATCTTCGGTTTGATGGCGGAGGGATCGATTCACATGGCCGTATATGCCCTGGTGGGTTGTGGGGCGGGAATGGTCGGATCATCCAGGGCGGCCAAGCGAAAAACATTGATAGTGACCGGCCTCAAGGTCGGCTTGGTGCAGTCGGTCGCTGTGCTGGGTTTATCCATGTTCGAATCCAACTTGGTTGCATCCAATACCGCTGTTGCAATGCTGCTGGCCTTTTCCTCCGGTCTGACTGCAGGCGTCATCGTTACAGGTACTGCTCCGATTTTGGAATCGCTGTTCGGGTATACGACGGACGTCCAGCTCCTTGAACTCGCCAATCTCAACCACCCGTTACTCAAGGAACTGATAGTGCAGGCCCCTGGAACTTACCATCACAGTATAATCGTGGCATCTTTGGTCGAGGCCGCGGCAGAGGCCATAGGCGCTAATCCCCTGTTGGCCCGGGTGGCTGCCTATTACCATGATATCGGGAAAATCAAGATGCCCATGTATTTCAGCGAGAACATAAGAGACCAGGGAAACAGGCACGACAAACTGGCCCCGAGTATGAGCGCCCTGATCATAATGAATCACGTAAAAGAGGGTGTCGATCTGGCCAGGGCTTATGGTCTGCCGGCTCCGGTTGTGGATATCATTGGAGAGCATCATGGGCAAAGTCTGATAAAGTACTTTTACCAAAAGGCTTTGGATCAGGCTGAAGACAGTGCTGATGAGAAACAATTCAGGTATCATGGGCCCAAGCCTCAGACGCCCGAGGCTGCATTGGTGATGCTTGCCGATGCAGTCGAGGCCACGGCCCGGAGCATATCCGATCCCACGCCTGCAAGGCTTACCGGGCTGGTTCAAAAGACGATAAACAGGTTCTTTGCCGACGGGCAACTGGACGAATGCGAATTAACGCTCAAGGACCTGCATGAAATAGCACGGGCTTTCAACAGGGTCCTTTCCGGCATGTACCACCATCGTGTCGATTACCCGGAGCCTGCGACAAAAGACAAGAGAGACGAGAAAAAAGATCAGGGTGATGATAAGAAACGCACTGTCCGCTATGGCGATGAGGCCGGGGAGAAGAAGGAAGATGCGAACGCGGATAAGGGTCAAAAGGCGCGGACCACTAAAGAGGTGGACGTTCTTGAGGAGGACGGCGGAGAAGATCTCAAGCGCCTTGGGATGTCCTGACAACCTGGAGCTGTCGATCCTATTGACAGGCGACATCGAGATTCAGGAACTCAACCGCAAGTACAGAGGTAAGGACGAACCTACGGATGTTCTTTCTTTTCCCCAGCACGACGATTTTACGTGCAAGTTGGATATCAATGCCGGCATGCCGTTTTTGCTGGGTGACGTGGTGATATCTGTTCACCGGGCAGCCGAGCAGGCCGCTGAGCTGGGTGTTACATTGAATGAGGAGCTTCAACGGCTCCTGGTTCACGGTTTCCTGCACCTGGCCGGTTTTGACCATGAAAAGGGAGAAAAAGAAAGGCGCAGGATGCGCAACAAGGAAAAATACATCATGGCTCGATTGAACAACAAGGCAAGGTAGATCTGATTTTAATTCGGAGTTCCCTGCCGGTTTTTGTGCAGGCACAAGCCTGGAAAGTACTCAACTACGGAGGTGGCGTACATGTTCAAGGAGGAAAAAGAGCTTTTAAGCACATTGAAGGACAGGTTCGATGAACTCCGGAGGTGTCTTTGACCTGGACGAAAAGAGCGGGAGGTTGGACGAACTTGACAAGATTGCCTCCGGCCCGGGCTTTTGGGACGATCCGGGGAACGCCGGAAAGGTAGAGCGCGAGCGTGCCGCTATCGACAGGTTGTTGAACAAGGTAAAGGAGGTGGAAGCCAAGCTGGAAGACGTCGAGGTATTGCTCCAACTAGGGGAGGAAGAAAAGGATGAATCACTTGGGAAAGAAGCTGAAGATACGCTGCGGGAGATAACCTCGAGCATCAGGGCGCTGGAACTCGAAAGGATGCTCAAGGGCGAGGAGGACCAAAGCAACGCAATCGTGTCGGTAAACTCGGGCGCAGGGGGTGTCGATGCCCAGGACTGGGCGGAAATGTTGCTGCGCATGTTCCTGCGTTATTCCGACCGCAAGGGCTTCAAGACCGTTATGCTGGATCTGCAACCGGGTGACGAGGCGGGCATAAAAAGCGCGACTTTTTCTGCAGAAGGAGAATATGCATATGGTTACCTGAAGGCCGATATAGGTGTGCACAGGCTGGTGAGGATTTCGCCGTTCGATGCCAACCACAGGAGGCATACTTCGTTTGCCAGCATGGCTGCTTATCCCGAGGTGGACGACAATGTGGAAATCGAGATCAATGAGAAGGATTTGCGTATTGACACATTCAGGGCCGGCGGCGCAGGAGGCCAGCATGTAAATAAGACCGATTCGGCGGTCAGGATAACCCACTTGCCGACCGGAATAGTTGTTCAATGCCAAAACGAGCGGTCGCAATATAAGAACAAGGCCTTTGCCATGAAAGTGCTCAAAGCAAGGTTGTATGACAGGATATTGCAGGAACGGGCTGCCAAGGCGGAAGAAGAACATGCACAAAAGAAGAAGATAGAATGGGGAAGCCAGATCAGGTCGTACGTGCTTCATCCATACCGGATGGTGAAGGACCTGCGTACAGGCCTGCAAACCGGTAACGTGGACGCTGTCCTGGACGGTGATATCGAAGAGTTCATCGAAACCTATTTGCTCAAGTTCTCTGAATAGGATTGTATGCTACGATGCCATGAAAAGCCTGTCTCAACCTTTTAAAAATACCTGCCCGTCGAATATACCATTTGACCGCCTGGCGGGCCGGGACTGACAAAAATCTCGACATGTTCCTCGGTTGTACCGTATTTTATGACTGTGTAATCACGACACCGGCGAGGCGGTGAACTCGAATCATAAGGTCTTTGCCGCCAGGTACGAATATCGGCGCATATAGCAGTGCTCATAGAAGTACACAAATATGAAAAGGCAGGTCGGGTTGAAGAATCGCTTGTTTTCAATATCCGGGAATGTCTTGCTGTTTCTGTTGTTCTTTCTATTGATTGCATTCTCTCTCCTCATTGTTCTCGATGAAAGCCTCACCGGCTTTCCAGTGCTGCAATTGCGCGAAATAAACGGCGACGATGTGGAACCGTGGGTGGTGCTCGAACAATTCATGTCATTACCCGATACCATCCTTCCGGCAGGTCACGAGGCCAAGACAGGTACCACAAACCTCCCGGGTTCAAAATTTTCGGTTCATGGTTTGATGAGACTGAAAAAAGGATCCCTTGCCTACATCCGGTTATGTGACGATCCGCCAGGGCCGGATGTCCGCCTTTCTTCAAGGCCCGATTTCACATCCGCGGCGTTGGACGCAGCATCGGGGACGGGCGGAACAGTCATTAGGGATAAACGTTCGGATGTGCCTTTCGATCCGAGCAATCCGGTGTGTAAAGTATCCATAGTCAAGAACGGCGAAAGTGTGGAAATTTCCGTTAACAATGTTCCCGTGGCCCGGAGGCGGTGCTCCAGGCCCGGACCGAGTATCAGGGTGCCGCCCGGTCTTGGGACTGCAATACTGTCCGGTTGGACGGCGACCAGCGACGGCAAGACCTCTTCACAGTCTGTATCAGGCATGAAGCTACTCATGTTGACATGTGCCGCCCTGCTGGCCTTGCTGTGCACGGCCGGATTCGCAAAGACGCCCTGGCCGAATGTAGCCCGGACTGCACGGAGAGGGATCCAAATGGTTTTGCTCCGGTCCTTATCCGGCCTGTACGCTTCCATAGTCCGGGGCTCCGCGTTTCTTTCAAAAAAAAGAACTCTTTCCGCGATCTCATTGACATTTGTTCTCCAAGCTCCGTTCCTAATTTATTTCATCTGCCTCGATGAACCGGGCTTACGGCCTGAAAGGGGTTCATGGAAGGCTTCGAAGGCCCAGGCTACACCGGGTTTTCCGGTAAGTATTGGAAACAGACGATCTGAAAACATCCTGCTCACTGCTTACGACACATCTGATCCGGGCGCCGACTGCCACGTAGTGTTCAGGTGGAATCAGAGCAAGTTAAATTTCTCCTATACCATTGCGCGCGGTGAATTCGTGGACTGGAGTTCCGTGTCGCTTTCGAACGGTTCATTTTATCACAGGGACAAAAATCCCGTGCCGGCAACAGGTGACGGACACAGGCATCGCATACGGCTCAATGTCGAAGAAGAGCACGGCATGTTCAAATCCGACGATAGGGTTATCGGTGAGGTCTTCGACCTGGCCCCCGGTACGGGTATTATTTGGCTCGTGAGCAGGAACAGGACGTGCAGGCTGGAAAATATAAACCTTTCGTCCTGGGACACGCGGTTTGAAAACAGCTTGAAGGCAAGCATTGCATGGGTATCCGGTATCTGTGCCCTGGCTGTTCTGCTCGTGCTGTCAGGGTTGGATGGCAGATCCGCTCTTAAATGGATCTTTGTTTCTTCAAGCATGGCTATTATGGCCCTTGTGCTCCTCGTATGCTTGACCGGAAGGCCGACTTGGCGACTGACACTGGTATTACTCGCGGCCATGGCATGCTTCTCGTCGTCCGTCCCGGCCGGAAACAAGGCCCGGTCAAAAACATTCCGCGCCCTTGCCAGGGCGGTCCTGTTCCTGACCGCCCTCATCCTGCTGGACTCCGGCCTGTTCGGCCTCCCAGGGGTTAGGACCCTGAAAAAGGCTGCAACACTGTCTTCGCAGGACTACATGTTATATGACGTTCCCATCGGAACCAGGTCTTGGTACGAGTTTGCCGAGATGCATGTATTCAAGGGACGCGCTTACCGGCCGGGAAAGACAGGCATGCCAAGGATACTGTGCATGGGCAGCTCCACGACCTGGGGGACCGGGGCCAGCAACCCGGCCATGGAATATCCCAGCATACTGGAACGAAAGCTTGAAGAAAACTTCGGCATGCAGATGCAGGTCATAAATGCCGGTGTTCCGGGATACACCAGCATCCAGGTAAGAATGGCGGCCGAAAAGGAGATCCCTGCCCTTGCGCCGGGGATCGTGATCGTGGAACTCGGGTACAACGACTGTAACCGTCTAATCCAGCCGGCGAGTCATTACAAGCCTCCGGGGAAGACCGGAAATGATTTCAGCTTCCTGCGGCATTCGAGCCTGTGGCTGGTGTTCGAGGACATGATCCTATCCGGATACAGGTGGACCACTGCCGTCTTCAACGGGATCTTCTACAGGCAAGGCGTAGATCCCGAGGACTTTGCAAACAACCTGCGGGCCATTGCCGGGGTCTGCAAGAAGATGGACACCCGCGTTGTGTTCGTAATCGAGCCGAGAATAAGAAGGATGATTTCAGGGCGGTATGACAGGTGCAAGGTGTACGACGACATCATGAGATCTCTCAAAAGCTCCGGGGAAGTCGAGGTCCTGGATCCCATGAAGCAGTGGAAACGCGAAGATGTGCCCTACCTTTTCATAGACCAGGTCCACATGAACGATCGCGGCTACGATCTCCTTGGAGGTTTTTTGGCGCAAAAGATCAGCTCTTATCCCGGCCCGGATGGTAGACCGCGGAACTAGGGGAACAAGGGGCTGGGCATTTCCCGGGGTTGTTTGCCGGTGGATGCCAAAGGTACGGGCATTTGATATACTACGGTGCTTGGATAGGGGCGAAAGATTTTTCACCCCCGGCATTGTACACGGTTATTGGAGGTGCCGGTTCTCCAATGGATCCTGTGAGCCTCGCGGCAACCGCTGTTGCTCTTGCAATGGACGCTTTTGCAGTCGCACTCATGACCGGCGTGGTCACGAGAAAATTAACACCCGGGCACTACTTTAGGATGGCGTTTCACTTCGGCCTTTTCCAGGCATTGATGCCTCTTTTGGGATGGTTCGGCGGAGCAGCCGTGTATCATTACCTGTCAAGCGCCGGACCGTGGATAGCGTTCGGCCTGCTGGCGTTCATCGGAGTCAAGATGCTTGTTTCAGGCGCGGCGGGTTCATCCGGCAAGCCAGGGAGAGCCAAGGATCCGACCAGGGGGTTGAGCCTTGCCGGCCTGTCCGTGGCAACGAGCCTGGACGCATTGGCCGTGGGTTTTTCCCTTGCCGTGATCGGCAATGGCATCCTGGTTCCTTGCCTGGTCATTGGGGTGACAGCAGCAGTGTTCACGATTCTCGGAATGTCACTCGGAAGCGTGTTAAGCCTCGGATATGGCGGTTGGGCGGAGATTGGAGGCGGTATAGTGCTCGTGATAATAGGTCTGAAGATGGTACTTTTTTAATACGTTGTCGCCAAAACCTCTCAATCCCGTTTCATCCAGGGAAAAACAAAAGCCGTTTTTCAAATCTCTTTTGAAAAGCTGTCTATAACGGCAAGATCCGGGATCCTGACTACTTCCGCGGTAAAACCATGGGGAGTAATATCCAGCCTTATGTAGTGGTAAACGGACTGGCCCATCTTCCAATACTTTGCATCATCTCCCTCGGGAGCCATTAAGGATGTTAGCGGCGCACCGCCGCCACCGGACGTAATATAAGGCACGCCATTGACCTCGAAGTGCTCATAGCAATGCTCGTGTCCCCAGATAACGGCTGCTACACCGTATTTCTCCAGCACGGGCTGGAGTTCCGCCCTAAGTTTCCTCTCCGGTCCCCTGACTCCTGAAAAGGTATATAGAGGCCTGTGGAAAAAGACCATTATCAGCGGCTTTGGCTTTCTTTCCACAGCCTGCTGTAAATCTTTCTCCACCCATTCTCTCTGTGCCGTCCCGTTGTACGGCCTATCTTCAGTATCGATTGCTATTCCATGCAATGGGCCGTAATCGAATGAATAGTACCTTTCCTTGTCTGTGGACTCGAAAGGTCCGAACATGGTCCGGTACTTGTACACGCCTTCCATCATTAGTTCGTGATTGCCGAAAATGGGATATATCGGGGTTTCCCTTATCATATCGCCCTCGATCTTGAAGAAGTCGTCCCATAGTTCGTCCTTGGTGGCATTGAAAACCAGGTCGCCGAGATGAATAACCAGGTCCGGGCTCTCATCCATGATTGCATCCACCACCGCCTTGTGCTCATTGTAGTCGGTGCGGGTATCTCCAAATATCACCATCTTGAAAGGTTCGTCCGGTTTGGGCGCAGTGACAAAGGTGCCGTCCGCCGGGTTTTTAGCGGCGTACTCGACTCTATACGAGTACAGTGTATCGGGCTGCAACCCATGTATCACGGCACGATGCCTGAATCCCGGCCTTGGCTTTACCAGCATGGCTCCTGAATAGTCCTCCTTGACAATCTCACCCTGAACCCATTTATTCGGATTGTTCGGAGGACCCCATAAAACAACGGATGAAGATTCGATATCAGTTTCCCACCTTATCTCCACGCTGTCCTGCATCGGCTGTTGAACATAGGGACCGTAACTTTAACCTGGTTGTCCAGCGGTCCGACAGGGGGACCATTATTCGTGCCGCTCTCGCCACAACCAAGGCCGAGCAACAACAACACACCTGTAACAGGCACCAGGTGAAAAACATACCCATTTAGTTTTTTGACATTAGATACCAGTGTCATGGGGATACCTCCTCTATGCGATTTTTTCTTTTATACCACAACTTGAAACATGCCGCCATGTACTTGTCACGTCTGTTTTGGTTGCCTTGCACAAGGCGACCACACCCGCGGGCCGTCAATGATTTTCAACTTCTCGCCCAAGTCGACTATTCACCTATAGCCCCGG
>JAADFL010000041.1 GCA_013152945.1 Deltaproteobacteria bacterium
AACGTTCTTCTAAATCTTCGACATCCAACCATGTAATTTCGGGATCGTCAAACAGGCCGAGACGCTGTTCGTATAAGAAAGATGCTTCTTCCAGAGCTTCAAGATATATCTTTATTGCAAAATCATTCATTATCTGGATTTGCACATTAAAACTTAATTCATCAACGATATTGTCATATTTATTAAATCGATTCACTATCCTCAAATAATTCATCTAAACCCTCTAATGGATCAAGAACGATGTATCCAGCAGCTGACTGATCCCTAGTTTTAATTTAGTTGCAAAGAGAGTCGTCATCGAGATCCTATCTGAAGTATCACAACGGATAGGAGGTGTTCGATGTGCGACCCCGAACAGGTTCTCGCTTGGCTTGAACATTATGTAAAGCCCATGCGTCAATCGAGGCACAAGACGCTCGCGGTAATAATTGCTGCTGCCTTGAGGATGAAGAGTGTTGGGATGCTGGCGTTGGGACGTGCCATGGCCGGTGCTTTGGAGGCGAAACACACAGTAAGCGCGTATGGCGTTTTTTCCGCAACCCCAATGTTGAACACGAGTCGGTGAGTTGAGCCTTGTGGCAAAGGTTTGCGTCCACACGAGGTCGCCAGGTGGTGCTGGTTGACTGGACCGGCCCGCATCCATTCCGGCAACTTGTCTTTGCATTATCGCGGGACGGTCGGGCGCTGCCGTTTTTCTCCAGGACCATTCTCAAGGGGAGCGGTGAGGGGAGTATGGCACTGGCCGAGGATGCCTCCCTGGAGGCCCTTGCCCGCATCGTATCCCCAGAGGTTGAACTAATTCTCGCCGGTGACCGCGGCTTCGGCAACACACGCCCTGTTGGCTCTCCTGCCATGAAACTGGGGATTAGTCAGATGAATTCATATATGTAAAGTATGAATATGGTATTGATCATTCTTATCATTAGCGGATAGTATTCTTACTCTTTGGGATAACGAACGAATTTGATACTGTGTACGGGTTGAAGGTCTTTGGAGGTTCTTCCTTTTACATATAAAACCAAAGCTCCTTTTAATGGTTTACCATCTATCTTAAAACGATACGGAATGTCGCTATCAGGATGAAGTCTCACGAGTTCGTCGGGTTTACCGAACTCTTTATACAAATTCGGGAAGGATATATGGATTGTATCGATAAAACGGATCAAAATACTTGCCAAAAATTTTTCTTTTGCATCCCCATCGTCTATTTCAATATATTCTAATTTTACTAATTCAACATTATCAATTTTCGGGTCTAGTATTATCCAGTTAGGTAACGTATCGTCTTTTATAGGCCCGAACATTCTTACAGCGTCTTTAACAGAAAATGGTGGCTGAAGAAACTTATCTGTTATAAGCATTATATTTTTTTGTTCCATAAAGAGACTCCTTCCATATTGCTGAAGATGCATCTCATTAAAATGAATCAGCAAAAAATCTGTCACAACGATACCAGCTTATTAATAACCATATTCTGCGCATAGGCATTTCAAAGCACCTCACCCAAGAAGACGCGTGAGAACGACAGGTTGGGCGGGCACAGCTTGGCACGAGATCCAGGATGGACCCGAGCGGCGTGATGTGTCAAGGTGGGAAGGCCGCGAGCAGTGGTTTCGTCTTTTCTTCTGTGGGCCGGCTAGACCGGCTAGGTGTTGTGAATGAAAGAGTCATACGCATCCCCAATTAAATTAACGTCAAGGCTTTCAGCGTTCTTTTCCTAGCAATGTCAACATCCCCTGTTATCTCTCGCTCTTCAATATTTTCTTTTAATCCGAATCTTTTTTTCATTATAGTTTGAATTGAAATAATAATACGCTTTACCGCATCTTCATCTTCCTCAGTTTCTAAAGCTTTTTTTAAATTAATAAGAATCTTCATTTTCATATCAGGAAGTCTTCCCCATAGTTGTCTTAAAGCTGTTGCGGCAGTACCCCGGATAGGATGCTTAGGATCGTTAAAAAGTCGATCAGAAAGAATATCTATATCTTCCTGTACGCCAACCCAACCCAAAACAAAGCAAGCCCTATGTCGGTGTTCAGGATATTTATGTTTAATAAAGTCCCGTGCTAAAGGAAGTGCTTGCTTGCTTTTCAAGCCACCTAACAACTGCAAAATATCCGCCTGCAATTCTGGATCTTTCTCGATCTTTATTCTATTAATTAAAAAATTGTCAGCTATTGTTCCTCTTTTTATGAAAGCATATCTTATGCGCTGGTACAGTTCCCAATTTTCCTTTCTCTTAAGTAATTCAAAATGATAGGTGACTATTTCTTCCTTATCTGATGATAGCAGTTGCTTAATAAATTGCTGATGTTGTGAAAAACTGGTTGTTTCTTTTGCGATATTATATTCACGTTCTAAATCCAGTATCTCCATATGCATTAATTCCTTTCATATTTGTAAGGCCTTTAAATTAATCACTATGTCGAAGCCGAGTCAATATGTCAGTTAACTGAGAGATCTCCCGAACAGTTCCGGGGATCTCTCAGGCGGAGTCTGGATTGACATTATGGTTGGTCGAATGTTACTGTAATTTAAATAAGTTGTAAGGGCCGGAGAGGCATTTTACCGAGGACTTACGAAAAGAGAGGCATGGTTATGAACAAGTTAATGCAATCTATTTTCTCTGAAGCTGGAAGGTTTTTCAATGCTCTTGGAATTCTCTTGATCCCGATTTCCTCTGTGCTTCTTGTTTTTGCTTTCCAGCCCGGCTGCGGACCTGGATCGAATCCCATCATGAACACCGGGGACTCGGATTTGGATACTGATGTTGATCTTGATCTTGATACAGATACAGATACAGATACAGATACTGATATCGATACTGACTCGGATATTGACACGGATACGGATACGGACACGGATACAGACACGGATACCGACACGGACACCGGTGGCCCAATCAAATGTGATTCAAAGAAAGATTGTCCTGCCAACCTGTCATGTAACATGGACACCAAATTTTGCGTTCCCGCGTGCAGGGATTCAGGTGATTGCGATCCTGGGGAATATTGTGATCCGGATTATTTCTATTGCAAGCAGGGTTGCCTGGAGGACATGGATTGTTCCATGGACAAGTTTTGTGACCTGAATGAAAGAGTTTGCAAGCCCAGGTGCGTCAGCGATGATGAATGCGCGAGAAAAAAATACTGTGACCACGACAGTGGCAGGTGCCTCGATGGTTGCGCCAACGATGGTGATTGCGAGATGGGTTATAGGTGTGACTACGAAAAACACGAGTGTGTCCTGGAGGAAGACGGGTGTCACAATGACACGGAATGTGACAAAGGCCAATGGTGTGACATCAATACCGGGAAGTGCAGGGAAAAGTGTACAGGTCTTGCGGATTGTTCAGAGAACGAAATATGTGACAAGGAGACAGGGCATTGTGAGCCCGGATGCCAGGTGACCGGGTGCGATACACAGGGTGACGAGTATTGCGATCCATATACCAGGCAGTGCAGAACGCATTGTAGTACCAAGACGGATTGCGAGGCGGATGAATACTGCGAAAAGGAATCAAGGACCTGCAGGCCTTTCTGCGGCAAAGATGAGGATTGTCTGCAAGACGAATTCTGCCAGCAGGATGTTGGAGTGTGCGTGCCTAAGTGCAAGGACGATGGTGAATGCACTGCTTTGGAGTATTGCGACCAGGACAGCGGCAGGTGTACTCCAAAATGTATAAAAGATGGTGATTGCGGCGACCCCGACCTGGTTTGCAATCCGGACAGCGGAAGGTGCATCGAGCGTTGCACTGATGATAGTGATTGTCAGCCCCTTGAAATGTGCAAGGACGACGGTCACTGCGTTCGTGATCCCCACAAGTGTAACAAGCACGATGATTGTCTCGACCCCATGAAACCTTATTGTGTTTACCAGGATCATACATGCAGGGAACTCAACGACAGGGAGTGCACCAATGATTTACATTGCAAGCTTCAGGGTTATATCAACATGAAATGTGCACCGTTAGCCTATATTTGCGTCATTCCCTGCACATCTAATGACGAATGTCCGCCCCCCAAGGATTGTGCCGGGTACAATTACAAGTCCTGCAGGGAATGCAAGGATGATACGGACTGCAACGATGGCTATTATTGCGGTCCTTATACCAGTTTTGGCTGGATTTGCATGAAAAAGGGAGCTGACCAGGCAGGGAGCGTGGGAGATCCTTGCCAGGATGATTCCGGTTGCATGACCATGCTCGCTTGTCGGGATAACATCTGCCGCAATCGTTGTATTACGGATGGCCAGTGCAAACAGGGTGAGACTTGCGACTCTTTTGTTTGCATGCCGTCAGGGGGAGACACGGATACGGATACGGATATGGACACGGATACGGACACGGATACGGACACGGACACGGATACGGATACGGACACAGACACGGATACGGATACAGACACGGATACGGACATTGATACGGACACGGACACGGACATGGATACGGACACAGATACGGACACAGATACGGACACAGATACGGACACAGATACGGACACAGATACGGACACAGATGCGGACACAGATACGGACACGGATACGGACACGGACACGGACACAGACACAGGTACTGGAACATAACATGTAGATATTGAGCGGTCTTTTGTATTGGTTTTAAAAATTTCGTAAGGAAAACAAAACTTGTCTTCAAGGGCTGCTCACATGGATATCACGAATTTCCTTGAGAGTTCGAAGATTGGGGTTGAGGAATATATCAGGTCATTTTTCCTTCGAAAAAAGGCAAAGGCGGAGGACATATCCCCTCATTTCAAAGATATCGTCAATGCCTTGGAAGAATATACCCTGCGTGGCGGTAAGAGAATAAGGGCTGCACTGGTCAGGATCGGCTATTTGTCGATTAGCGACCAACCCCCTGGCGAGAACGTGATCAAGGCTGGTGCGGCAATGGAACTGATACAATCGTTTTTACTTGTGCACGATGATATCGTGGACAGGGATGATTTGAGACGTGGTGCCCCGTCACTTCATGTGATACTGCAAACATGGCCGAAAGGCGCCACTGCCGGCGAGCACCAGGGGCTGGCAGGCTCCCTCTTGGCAGGCGATGTTGCAGCAATATGGGCTTTGGAGGAAATCGGACGGCTTGCCATGGAGCCAGTACGCATGTTGGCAAGCATACAGTTCATTCTTGAAATGATTGAAAAGGTTCTTGCCGGCGAAGTGATGGATGTTGCAGGTTCCAGCGGAGCAGAGCTGGACAAGGGAGATATCCAAAAACTGTATGAGCTAAAGACTGCAAGTTATTCTTTTACAGGACCTCTTCATCTCGGTGGATTATTGGCCGGTGCATCGAAATTGCAACTCGATGCCTTGGATTCCATAGGTACTCCCTTGGGCGTGGCATTCCAGATAATGGACGATATGCTTGGAATGTTTGGTGAGCCGGAGGCTACAGGTAAACCTGCAGGCGCTGATTTGAAAGAAGGAAAAAAAACCCTCCTCATCCTGGAGACCCTGGGAAGACTGGATCCCGGTGGGCGTAACCTCCTCCTGTCGTACATGGGTGTCAAGGACCTCGGTGATGAATCAGTCGGAAATGCAAGGATGCAAATCGAGGAATCCGGAGCTGTACGGGAATTGGAATCCATTGCGCGCAGGCTGACGGAACAAGCCTTGGACGATTTGAAAGTTGCTCCCCTGAAGGAGAAAGGCAAGTTGCTCTTGAGTGCTTTGGCGAAACAGTTGTTGGCAAGGAAGTATTAGGATATCAATCAAAAATATTTCCCCCGGGTATCCTATTGAAATGCATGGTTTTGCTTTTGTTCATCCCCCGACTTGCAGGGCCTGATATCGATGAGGGCGATATTGTAAAGAACAAGAAACTAATTAGTTCTTCGAACTCTTTACCTTCTCGGCCAGTATAAAAAGCAGGCCCAGGAATACGAGCAGGCCGGGCCAAGTAGAATCGTTTGTTGCAGAACAACCCTGGGAGGACTTCTTTGAGCCTGTGGTGTTAGTGCAAATCTTGTCTTCATCAGGCACCAGTGGATCCCTTGGTTCACAAGCCAATCCCTTGCAACACTCGATGTTGGACGTACAGCTTTCCCCTTGGCTCAAGCAATTACCGGTATCGGTGTCAGTGTCGCTGTCATTGTCCGAATCTGAATCCATGTCTGTATCGCTATCCATATCTCCATCGACATCAGCGTCCGTGTCCGTGTCGGAATCGGAATCAGAATCGGTATCAGTATCAGTGTCTGCATCGGCGTCACCGGATTGTACGCACCATGTGTTTTCGCATACCTCCGAGTGATCACAGTCCAGGTCGTTTTTGCACCGGCCGTCCGGAGGATTTACGGGCACACACTTGTGCAAATCCTTGTCACAGGAATAACCTGGAGCAGTGCATTGATCATCCTTGAAACATGCCGAATCGCCTATGCACATGCCAAGGTAGCAGAACTGCCCGTATGCACAACCTTGTTCGCCCTCGGGCTTGGTGTCGTCACATTCCTGGGGAAACCTGCAGCGACCGTTTACGCATGTTCTGCCCTGTGGACAATCATCATCGGTCTTGCAAGGTCCGGGTGGTTTCTCCTTGCAGGTGCCCTTGTCGCTGCATATGAAACCTTCGGCACAGTCCTGATCCGAGTCACATGGTCCGGAGGTGTTGGGCACGCATTTTTTATCTTCAGAACACATTTGAGCTTGCGGACAATCATCGTCGATTTTACATGATTTTACGTACTTGTACACGCGCATTTTTGACCCCGCCATCCACCCTGTATCCAGGTTCAACAGAATTCCATCAGCCATCAAGCCCTGGTCAGGCGGAGTATCTCCTCCTTGCACATCGACCTCTCCCAGGTCGGTGTGTTCCCAAGTTTGGCCGTTGTCGTTTGTGCGGTAGTCCACAAGTGCATAGGTTGGTTGTTGTTGTCCTGGCGGGCCGGACTTGAGGTTGGTATCGGCTGTACCTGCTACGTGTCCATTTCCTTTATCGTCGAAGTACATGCATACAAGGTTGTATGTGATCATGGGCATACTGAAGCCGCCGATTTTCACCGAGCCTACCTTGAACGGAAGATTCACGTCGGCAAAGGAATTGCCGCCGTCCGTGCTCTTGAACAGGTGGGCCTGTTGCTTGTTGTTCGCTGGATCCGTGACCTGACTTGCGGCAAGCCAGCCGTTGTTTTCATCGACAAAGTAAATCGGTCCTGCGAAATATCCCGGGCCTTCCCATTGTTTCTGCCAACTTGCCCCGCTGTCCGAAGTTTTGAATACCACCATACGGTCGGCTACGAATTGCTGGTTGCCCTGGTCGTCATCCTCGGTATGTCCTTCTGTTCCGTCGAGCCACCCGGTATTGCCGTCTGCAAGGAAGAACATGCGGTAGAGTTCCGCTGTACTCGAGATGTTTATCGCTTGCCACGAGGATCCGGCGTCTGTTGTGCGATAGAGTTTACCCTCCTTGCCGAACACGAATCCGGTCTTGGCGCCTGTAAATAATACGTTGTTAAGGTCGCCGCCAGGCTTGGAACCTGCCCATGAGGCGCCTTGGTCCGTGGTCTTGTATATAGTATCGCCGATTACGGCAAAGCCGGTCTTGTCGTCCACGAATGAAAGCCCGGAAACGAATCGGAACACTCCTGCATCATGTAGACTCGATGTGATATCCGTCCAAGTCACTCCTTTGTTTTGGCTCATGCGAACCGTGGGATATGGCTTGGGAAATTGGCCTTGGCCTTCATCAGCCATTCCTCCGGCAAAGAGCAAGTCCCCACTGAGATCAATCGATATGTACAGGTCGAGTTGGGAACTGGAAGTGCTTACCTGTTCCCAGTCAGCCTGGACTGCGAGAGGAACGAATAACAAGCCTGTTACCAGCAATGCTTTTCATGGTTCGACCTCCTGTAAACATCGATAAAACCAGAGCATAGAATCATATGTTCGGCGGGTCAAGGCATGCCGCGTGGATTGTGGTAGCCGAATTAAAATGTCAGTGGTACTGCCGGATGGATTTGTATCGCCATCATTGTTTGGAGCCAAACCAGGAAAAGCAGTTGGCCACCCCAAAGATGGTAATGACAGGTATGTTGAGTATCGGACCAAATGGATGTAGTTGTTTCCCGGTCTATTTGGCCTTTGTATTGTTGTTATTGAACTTCATTGCTGTTTTGATAACGATTCCCTTGTCGTTGACCAACACGGCGATATCCGTATAGTCCAATATTCCGGCCGGGTTGGGTTTTTCCATCTTGCCGGGTGTCATAGTGTTTATCAGCTTCGTGATTTCATCCATATTGTAACCGATGTGGAAAAGAACTTTTTCAGTACCATTGCGACCATTCGGGATGGAAGGAGGTGATTTTCTGCCGACGTACGCCGCAACATAAGTTTTTTGTATGTCCAATTTCGCGTCTTTGAGAAAAGGGGGTAATGCAGCCGCGGGAATAGAGACAGGTCCGCCTCCCATTTTAACTTGCAGTCCTGCAAGCTGTGGAAGCATTCCCTGCAGTATCATGATGAGCTGAAGAGGATTGCTCGATCCGACCAGGACGTAACCTTTACCACCCAGCGGCATTCCCTTCGGCCCGGGAGTTATGGATTCCAGGACCGCTGCTGCGCCAGTGATGGAATTGACCACAGGTGGAATAAGCGTGGCCATGGACATGTTCACGGATTGGGCCGATTTGTTCAACTCAGCGAGAAGGCTGCACTTGTACGGCTTGGCCTTTGCTTCCTGCACCCTGGCCTTTATTGTTGCAAAGAGCTTGGAAACATTCATGTTGACGCTAAAGGCGAAGAGGTTGTTCTGATCTTTTGGAGTGGAAAAACCAGGTCCTGAGCTTGCGAGGTCTTTTAATTCCTTGATCAGCTTGGGCTTGGTCTCTACTACGTATCTCATGGAAACATTTGTGGAACTCAATTTGTCCACGCCGACCACCAACCTCTTCATATTGGAGACGAGGTCTTTGATTTCAGCTTTGCATTCAGGTTTTTGTGCATCCGGAGGTATTTTTACTTCGACCAACTTCAAGAGGTCCGTGCTCATACCCTTTGAGTCTCCCAGCAATGCCGCCGCAATCGCCTGAAAATCGACAAATCCTATTGAATAGGGCAGGAAACCATAATCCCTGGCAATTTCAGCCAGCTTGTTGTCATCGGCCATGCTTTTCTTGATTTTCTTGGAATCGAACATCAAGCCCAACATCTTGTCTTTCGACTTGATCGGAACCAGGCCCAGAACAGCTTCTTTGTCCGTCAGTCCCACTGCGATGATATCATCCTTGTCGAGGTCGATGCGCCAATATTCCATGTTCTGGAATTTTTCTTTTTTAAAGTTGACCTTGCCATTCTTGAGCACTCTTTGGATCGTTCCCGCCATCAGGGTCTTATCAGATATCTGAAAGCGCATTACCGGCATGACACCCAGGCCATAAAGTGCAAAGCCGCCATCCATCTTTAATCCCAACTTTTCGAGGCCCTCGATGGAGTATTTGCCCTTGAATTCATGCAGGAAAGCCTTTAAGAGGTCAACAGCCGCATGCTGGTTTTTTATTTTTGCGTTCGGAACGCCTGAAATCGGAAGGTCTTTCATCTTTTCGAACTGATCAATTCCCTTGTCGATCGCCGGGGCCATGGATTTCAGGAAGTCGTTCACCACCTGCTTCGGTTGTGGTGCCAGGTTGGCGAATACGTAAAAGGCATCCGAAGGTATGCTCTTCAGTGTAATTAGGGGCTTTTCAAGAATATTTTTCAAATCCGCCTTGGCTTTGGCACTGCCGGTATTGGTTGTATCGGCCCCCTTTTTCTTGGAACATCCGGCTGCAGCAACAAGTGAAACAGCCATCAACAAGATTCCAAAACCATTAAAAAAACGTTTCATAAGCCATCCTCCTGTCTTGGTTTCCCTAAAAAGGATTAAACCATGTTTTAAGGACCGAAAACAAAAACAACCCAAGACGAAAGCCCATTACAAGATTTTCGACCCATAAACAATCAAACTAAAGAACTTGAGTCAGTAACTATATTAACTTTACCGGTTCCTGCCAAGGTCATTTTTCAAAAATAATTTCTGATAATAAAGTACTCAATTGATCGAGACGATTCATATGGTAATATGCTTGGTCCGAACAGGTAGGATGATTATGCAGGATGAGAAACCCAGAATATTGATAGTAGCATTCGAGGTGGTTCCTTCACCCACCGGAGCTTCGGCCACTATCGGTGATCTTTTAAGGGGTATGTCCCCGGTATTCGAGGTGGATTTGCTTTCGGTTCATGCTCCGGGAATGGCGCATGTGCAAAAATACTTTGGAGCCAGGGTTTTCAGAGTGCCTGTCGGCAAGGGAACATTCCTTGCAAGGGCCGAAAAATTCAGGCGTGCGGTTATAAGGCAGCTCGAAAGCACGCCGTACGATGTTGTGCATTATTTTTCATTGTGGGGGGCATACCCGGTCATCGAATCAGGTGTCCGGGAATTCAAGACAGTATATCACGTGGAGTCACTTGAATCTCTTGACCTGAAATATCACTACCCCGAACTTCGTCACGACAGGAGGCTGTCCAGGACCATACAGGCAAGGGAATCCATGGGCCTCGAGATGTCGGATAAGGTGGTGGCGGTTACAGGGACGGGATACAAGTACCTATTGGAACTTGGGGTCGAGGAGGATAGGCTGGCCCTGATCAGGCCCGGCGTCGATCCTACATTGTTCAAGCCCGGTAGTGAAGGGACATTTAATCGTTCTGGAATAGTCTATGCAGGCTCCATGGCCCCATGGCAGGGGATTTCTACTGCGTTGTTTGCTTATGCCAAGGTCCACAACATGGGAAGCGATTTTTCATTCAGGTTATATTCACCCACGGTTCAAAGATGGGCCGAACCGCTGCTTGGCATAGCCGAGCAGGAGTTGATCCGCTCCAAGGTTGAATTTTGCCAGCCTGTATCAAGGGAGAAATTGCCGCCTTACCTCCAGGAAGCGGTTGTTGGGCTGGCGCCGTTGACACGTACGGACAGGAACCAGTTACTCGGCTGTTCACCGTTGAGGTTGCTTGAATACATGGCCAGCGGCTTGGCTATAGTTACATCCAGGTTGCCGTCCAATGAAGAGATTATCGATGATAATAAACAAGGTATATTCTTTACACCTGGAGAGCCCGGGGAGTTGGCGGACAAGTTGAAGTGGTTGCTGGACGATCAAGAAGCAGCGACCCGCCTCGGATTAGATGCCAGAAAGAGGCTTTGCAAGGATTTCAACATCGGTAGGTTCTGGGAGGCTTGGCTCAAGTTGTACTCGGAACTCCTTGAAATATCCAAACCGGCCCTTGAAATCCCTGCCGAGTTTTTTGGTGCCGATGTCAAAAGCGTTGAGAAAAAAGGACATCCATCGGACCATTCAAAGGGAACCAGACATGGTTCAAATAAGGATGTGATGAAGAATCCCGATGATAACCTGCCGTGGGATATCAATGACCCGGGTTTCGAGGTAGTGGAGTTGGATGTTGACTCCGGGCCTTCCGTGATAGGCGAGATCCTTGAGACAGAAGGTTCTACGAAAAGTTCTAATGACAGTTTCGAAAGTGTATTTGAAGAACTCGATGCAGAGGTGGTTGGTAATGGCCCCCAAGATGGGGCGATCAATCCTGCAGGTGAACCAGGCACCTTGGAACACGGACCCGAAGAGGGGGATGGAGAATCCAACAATCGAAAGTCGAGGCTAAAAAGCAGGTATTATGCAAAAGAGGGACTCCTTGATACACTGCTCGGCACTGATTTGGATTCACATGGTGAGGATGACGAGGAATAGGCTTTTCAAGGTTGCAGTTTATTCCCGATTTGTAACCCTGGGTTTGCGTGATAGTCGATAACCGTTTCACGTCGAGGAACTATTGGAACATTGGAAGGTTGTAACTGCTTTGATAGTCGGCCTTTGGGCTGGCTATAATTTTTTATACATGAGGCCGTTTCACGGTCGGGCAGGGACGGCAATCGACCTGACGGCCGAACCTGTTCAGAACAAGCTGGAAGAACAAGAGACCGTGGAATTCCAACGCGGAAACAAAAAATACATCGCAGTTCTTAAATTTAATTACTCGATCCAGGGTAGGGTGATAATGGCTTCTACATATTCTGTTTTTTATCATAGTGATTTACTTGTGGTGGATGTCGGCCTGGGTTGGGGTAAGAAATTGGATTGGATGCTGGATAACCTGGATTTCGACCAGGGCGGCAGATGGCTTTTCTGGCAGACCAGGAAGAGCATTTCGGCAGGTGAAAAACAGTACATAGAGTCTCATCTTTCCAACAATCACCTTATTCCGGCCGGGTTCGATTGGAACATGGAAAAAGCCCTGCGTTGGATCAAGCAGGGAGATGACATCAAGATCCAAGGGTACCTTGTCACTTTGAAGACCAGGGACGGTAAGGTGATTATCAGGAGCAGCACCACAAGAACAGACACAGGTGCTGGAGCATGCGAGGTTATTTGGGTCGAAAAACTACAGATAGGAGACACGATGTACAGCGTACCTGAATCATTGATGGCAAAATATTGAGCCTGCCATCCCGGTGCGCACAGGGCATGATTTTTCGGGTAACGCCGGTCAATACTTTGTGGCATTTTTAGATTCGGTTGACGGGAAAATCTCATTCCAGCAAGAAAAAAATCGTTCGGTATTTCCTGTTTCCGGTAAATGGAGCACAGGTCGAAGACAACAAGAGAGATATGGCAGCATCATCAACCGGCAAGCCGAAAAAAAGTCCGGCTCTTGACTCATTTTATCCCCGGGTTTGAATTCACCGGATGTTTTTTTATGACGCCTATCGCCTCCACCCGCGTCCAAGGCCCCTGCCTGTTCCCAAGCCTCTTTTCCTTCTACCCTTTCCGCGTCCCCTGGGCCGTCCGGGGCCGGGGCCGTTTCCTATCCATCGATCCATGTTCAACCATTGTCCGGGATGCCACGGCAGGTTTTGAAGCAAACTGTTGACCATGTCCATGACGCCGATCGGTGCAGCCCTTGGAAGGTGTCGTGCCTCTTGTGCGATAGGTCGTCGACCTTGTGGTGTTTCTTCAGCCGGGATTGACAAGGCATCCTGGCGCACCGCCGGTTCTTGTACAGGTCTTACGGTCCCTGGCCTTGTTGTATCCGATTCCTCCATTGCGCCTGTAGGACAGGCACCCAGGCAGGCAAAGCAGCCCGAGCAATCCGGGCCTACAACCGCCTTCCCGTTCTGAACGGTGATGGTCTCCATGGGACAGACTTCTGCGCAGGCTCCGCAACCAGTACAAAGTTCTTCATTTACCTTTGCAATATTCACGACAAACTACCTCCCAGGTCCCCTCTCGGTTGTTCGAAAAGAGTTCGGTTTTTTTTGCAATACTACCCTGCTGCCCACGGGACAGCCTATGTCTCTTGCTATTACAGGACATTTGACCTTCAAAAGGTGAAACACCTCTCTACCAGCATCGGAAAGTGTCTCATAGTTGCCCTGGCCTTTGGAAATGACGATGTCTGCTTCCTGAAAGCGTTTTACAAAAGCAGGGGAGCATTCCTCGAGTACGGTTCCCGGAATATCCGAGCCGTTGTCGATTACCTCGACGAGTTCAGTCAGCCCTGCCGCCTCGGCATCTTCAATCGTGGCATCATTGATCACAGGCGCCCCTCGAACCACGAAGGTGACAATGTCTTTCGGTAACTGCTGTAACAGCAATCGATCCAGCACGATTTCACCGGCATTGTCGCCGAGGTACAGTATGGATGACGCCCCGTCCAAGGCTGCTTCAAGCCGTGCGAGATGGTCGATATCGAAAACTTGCGAAAGTGAATCGTCTATCGCTGTTTCAACTTCGGATTCGTCCAAGCCCGTGCCTTGTGCAAAGTCGATTATGTTGCCGGATACGGCCACTCGTACGGCTGCTGCAAATGGATCGTCGCAGGATTCAATTTTGTTGCGCAGAATGGGCAATAGACCTTGGGCCAGCCTGTTGAATCTTGCCTTGACCGGGTGATAAGGATCCGGATGCCCTGTTTCTTCCCTTACGATGCGATGTATTATGGCTCCCATCTGTGGCGGCGAGTCGTCAAAGGGTATGTCTCCGAGCCCGTGCAGTACACGGCGAATGATTCTTTCGTGTACAACAGGATCTACAGTAGCTATTCTACATGCATCTAGGGCCTGCATCAGGAAGCACGGGATGCAATCCAAGAATATCTTCATACGAAAACCTCTCGTTGGGTGATCTGGCCACCTGGTGTTGAAATGTCAAGGGCATGTTCTGCAAATATGACCGGATTTGTTAACAGTTTATATTCGAATCACCCGGCCCCTCCCAACCCAGGTTGATTTTCAAGGCATGAAAAAAAGCCGAACAATTTGTATTTTATCTCCCGGACCAGGCCGGCTTTCCACCGCCCTCACCCCCTTTTATCCCCCTCTCCCGCAAAGCGGGCGAGGGGGATCGTTTGGTACCAATGATTCCTGGGGCGTTGCCCCAGGCTATTTTATTTCGCCCCTTTGGGGCTTTTGGGGAATTG
>JAADFL010000042.1 GCA_013152945.1 Deltaproteobacteria bacterium
GGTGAGTCATGACCAGCAAGAGAGAGCGGTTTACGTTTAACTTGTTTCTTCTTTCACTAGGCATCTTCTCCTGCGTCATAGGTGGATGCGAAAGTAATTCTCCCAAACATGGCGGAGATGCTGACATAGACAGCGATACAGACACTGACATCGATACGGATACCGACACTGACACCAATACAGACACCCGTAAGTGTACGGACAATGACAACGACGGCTACAAGGGTAACTGCGCCGATGCACAAGATTGTGATGATGACAAGGATTACGTACACCCGGGCGCAACTGAAATTTGTGATGGTATTGACGACAACTGTGACGGCCAAATAGACGAAGGCTGCCCTTGCAAGCCGTGGGAAGTACGGGATTGCTACAACGGGCCGAAGGGTACTTTGGGAGTCGGCGAATGCAAGGCCGGTTTCAAGACATGCAAGGATGACGGGACCTTTGGAGAGTGCACCGGGGCCGTTCTTCCGACAGATGAGATATGTAACGGCCTTGATGACGATTGCGACGGACAAATAGACAACGGCGTTTTGAACGCGTGTGGAACCTGCGGCGACGTGCCCGAAGAAATCTGCAATAACGGTCTCGACGACAACTGCAACGGCAAGGTCGACGAAAACTGCGACTGTGATCAACGAACCAACCAGCCTTGTTATACCGGGCCTACCGGCACCATGGGACGCGGTCCATGTCACGGCGGGACATGGGACTGCGAAGAGCAACCGGGGGGCGGTTGGAAGTGGGGCGAGTGCAAGGGGGAGGTGCTGCCTGTTAAAGAAATATGTGGCGACGGCATCGACAACGACTGCGACGGACAAATAGACGAAGGATGCGGCCCGACCTGCAAGCCGGACCCGTTCGGAGAACAGTGCGGCGACGGCATCGACAACGACTGCGACGGACTTGTGGACGAAGGGTGCCAGAATTTCGTTTGCAAGCCCGAGAAGGAAATTTGCGGCGACGGCATCGACAACAACTGCGACGGCAAGGTCGACGAGGGATGCTCCTGCAATGGCAAGGATACGCAGCCGTGTTACCCCGGACCTGCCGAGACAAGGGGACACCCGCCTTGCAAAGACGGTGTACAGGACTGCGAGATGATGGGCGAGGGCTGGGGAGAATGCAAGGGTGCGGTGCTGCCCACGCCGGAAATATGCGGCGACGGCATCGACAACGACTGCGACGGACAAATAGATGAAGGGGGCGGAATCGGCCAAAACCGGTGCGGCACTTGCGGCCCGCTCCCCAAAGAGGTATGCGACGGCATCGACAACGACTGCGACGGACAAATAGACGAAGGCGTAAGGAACCGGTGCGGCGACTGCGGACCCGAGCCTAAAGAGATTTGCGACGGCATCGACAATGACTGTGACGGCCTGGTCGACGAGGGTGTTCTGAATGCATGCGGGAAATGCGGCGAATACTGCTACACAAAAGACTATACGGACGAGGACGACTGGAACCAAGGAAAGAGTGAAAACGTGACTCCTGATCCGAACGACCCCGGGAGTCTTGTCCTGGAGCAAGGTAAAAAGGCTACTCCCTTTATATGGATCGCCAATACCGCGGACAACCAGGTTGTTAAACTGGATATCCGCACAGGACAGAGGTTCGGTCCATTCGATGCACACGGGTGGTCGCCTTCCAGGACATCCGTTGCCATGGACGGCTCGGTGTGGGTGGGCAACAGGGGCTGTGAGCACATACTCGACAATTGCGACGGCGGCAATCCCGCACACGGGAATGCAGTGCACCTCGATTCAGACGGCAACCTGATATGCCGGGCCGATATCACCAGCAACCCTGTAGCCGTACGCGCGGTAACACAAGACAAGGCCGGTAATGCCTGGATAGGCGCATGGGACGGCGGCAAGCTTTACAAGGTTTCCGGCACCGAGGTCGAAGCCGGGAATCCCCCGCGTTGCAAGATCCTGCAAACAATCGATCTCCAGGGAAGCAAGGCGTACGGGGCGGCTGTGGACGGCGCCGGTTACCTTTGGATTTCCACAATTGGATATGGCCCTGTTCTCAAGATATCGACCGAGACAGGGCTTATAGTCAAAAAAGTCGACCCGGGCTGCGCAACTTATGGTATCGCAATAGACCGCGAGGACAACCCCTGGTTCGGAAACTGGTGCGACTACAAGGGCGGCGCCATCAAGATAGACACCAACACGTACAAAGTAACGAAAATCGAGCAACCCGGCATCAACAGCCGTACAAGAGGAGTAGCGGCGGACAAAGACGGTTACATGTGGGTCGCCAACTACGATGCCAACTCGGTTACCAAGATCAGGGCAAATGACGGATCGATCATCGGCACGTTCAAGGCCGGCAAAGGGCCGCTCGGCATGGCGGTCGATACGGATGACAATATTTGGGCCGTCAATTTCGACGGCGCCACCGCCACCAAACTGGCTCCCAACGGCAACACCATAGCCACTTACCAGACAGGGGACAGCCCGTACAGCTACAGTGACATGACAGGCCTGCAGTTGCAACTCATCACCCATAGGAACGGCACGTGGATCGTCGACTTCGATTCGGGCAGGGAAGACGCTGTATGGGACGGCATCGTTTGGACAGGCCAGACTCCGCAGGGCACGGAAATCAGGGTCAGGGGCAGGTCGGCTCACACCCGTGGAGGCCTGGCCACTGCAACGTGGTCTCCCAGGCACAACCAGTCACCCGCCAACATCAAGGGAGAAGTGCCGGACGGAAGATGGCTACAGGTCGAGGTCCAGCTCTGGACCAGCGTAGACGGCGTTACACCGGTCCTTGAAGACATTCACGTGCAGTGGGAAAGACCATAGGGCTTCCATTCCAGGTACGGAATTCGTGTGTCCCGGCCTTGGAAAATAAAAGACCACCGCTTGTCAGGGGAGATTCAAAGGGTCCGATCATAGTGGGAACGGTCCACCTGGACTTCGACGAAGGTCCCGTGCTCGAGTCCTGCCTGGAAGCGCTTGGGCCGAATGTAGTCACCCTCGAGATAAGCGGGTACGCCGTAAGATTCAGGCAAACCAAGGGGCACGTGCTCCTCGAAAGGCTTTCCATGTACAGGGACGGGAACAGCGAATTGCCGCCCGGCCTGCAGCCCCTGGAAGCGCAAGTCAAACTTCCGTATGAATACACCTCTGCATTGCGGTACACGACCATGGCCAATGCCTGCCTGACCCTACTGGGCGATGACCGGGTGTCCAGGCGGAGACTGGACCTGCTGGAGACCGAGGCCTTCAGCAGGAAAAACCTGGATAAGCTGGCCGGTCTCCATGCCCCGGGTATAGACAAAGCGGTTGAAGCTGAAAAAAACAGGGCTTCGATATGGTTTGCCGCCGGTCCCTTGCCTTGTGCCGGTAGTGAAGGCCTTCACAGAGAAGAGGCCTTCATGGCGGAGAGGATCAAAGAATTCGCAAGGCGCGGGCTGGTAGTGGTCCATGTCGGCGGATGGGAACACATGGCCGGATTGGCCGGGTTGCTCGGTATCGACCTGAACAGGAGCCCCCTGTCTTGACAGCTATTTGAAAGCCCAGCCGACCCTCAGGAAAAACATCTGGTACACGTCGGACATCTCTGTCTTGGCGCCGGCGGCCGACTTGGGATCCACGCCCTCGACTCCAAGGAACTGGGTCATGCCGTAACCGACCCCGATATCGAGCATGTCAAGGATTACCACGTCCAAGCCGCTGTCCACCGAGAACCCCGAACCTGTTCCGGACAGGTCCTCCCCCGGCATCACAACGAACAGGTAAGACCCGCCGAGGTGCAGGCGCAGGTACGGATCCCAAAGCATCAGGTAGATGTCCAGACCTGCATAGGGAAACATGTACGAAGCGCTCCTCACGGAAGAATCATTTGAATCGATGGTAGAGACCACTGATCCGAAACCTGCCTTTACAAGGAATGCAGGTTTGAGCAACACGTCATCCAGAAGGTGCAACCTGTAGTCAAGTTCGGCATTCCATCCGTACTGGGTCGATTTCCAATCCTTGGAAACGCCGCTGCGGCTGTACTTGAGTCCAAGACCCATGTCGAAGGAACCTCCAATTCCGAAATCTTTTAATACAGGCACATCGAGGAATGTTGCAAAATGCATCCTGGCTTGCACCATGATCCCGGGATACAAGCCTGAATTATGTCTCGGGCTCAGGCCTGCACGCAGCTTTCCGCCTCCGCCGACTGCAACCATTACATCCGGGACAGCACCTTTTGAAGAAGGTTTTTCAGCCTTTTCATGAGCCCAGTTCTCTTCCTCTTCTTCCTCTTCCAGTTCGGCCTGTGTCGGTGCCTGTTTTTGCTTCTCCTCCTTCTTCTCCGCCTTTGTCTTGGCCCATGGAGGCATCATGGAAGCAGGCACTTCCCCTTCCCCCTCTTTTTTTGCTTCTTGTCCGGGAGTTTTCTCACCCGTCGTCTTTGCCTCCTTGACCTTCGGCTTTCCCGCCGCCACCTCGACCTTGCCGGCTTTCTTCCCCTTTTCTTGCTCCACCTTTTCAGCAGTTCCTCCGGTTGCAACCGCTGCCTTGGCCGTGAACTGGGCCGCCACAAGGTCCACCACCTCTTTCAACACGTCTTGAGGCACTTTCCTTCCTTTGAATTTCGATACCTTCTTGAGAAGCACCTTTCCATCAGCACCCAAGACTATGACCTTTACAATCACGGTCTTGTGTTTCCTGCCTACAGCGCCTTTTATCAGCCCGTCGATCTTGAGCTTGGGCGCAAGTTTCTTTATCGCCCTGGACGTTAGCGCCTTCCTGCCTTTCAAATGATGCTTCCTTGCCGCCCTGGCGTATTTCTTGTACGCAAATATGGTAAAGCCTTTCTTCTCCAATGCCTTGGCTATTGCAACAGGCAGCTTGGGTTTAACCTTCCTCGCAATCTTTCCGGAAAACGGTCCGACCACCACGGTCTGGGCCGCAGCCGGCCGGGAGAATGTTGCAAAGGCCATTATTGCAAAAGCAACGGCCAGCAACTTGAAAAAAGACGCACTTCCAAAAGACATTGATCTACGAAAATAAAAAAGATTATTTTCCATCTCAAACCTCCGGCTTAATCCCAATGCAATGAATCCTATATCAACATGGCGCGATCAGGCAAGATTTACTCTGAAACAAAAATCAGGCGAATAACCGGATATGAGCTTGCCTGGAATCGTTATGTCAATCCTCGATTTCACCGGCCAAGTAATCGATCCCCAGTTCCTTCAACGTCGAGTCCAGGGGCTTGCCTGTTTCCGGGCTCCAGCCCATGGCCTTGCGATAGTCCTTGTCCAGGGTTTGGAACTCCGGAACTATTCCTGCAACCGGACCTTTGTCAAGCGGCGGTATGCCCCTGGCCCTTTTAGTCATCTCCATGTCCCCGGGCCTTATGCCCTCCCTGTAGTTGAACGCCTGGCGGAGCGTCTTTATCCTCCTGCCGATTTCCAGGTACTCGTCGAAAGTCTTGTTCCACCCGGTCGAGGCATTGATCCACCCGGCAACAGGAGGATCGCCGCCGATGGATATGCTGAACAAGCATAACCCGCACCCATTGATGACATCCGTAAAGGAACTCTGGATCGCCAAGGCCCTGCCCTTTCCCTCCACGCCGAACCTGTCTTTCAATCCATGCAGCTTTGACTGCTTGGGCATGCGATGAGTTTTCTTGTGCAAGGCCATCAGGTCCAGGTACGTGTATGATGCAATAGTGTGCCTGCCCGGCGTGGGTTCGACTTCGTACGCCACGCCGTAACCCGCATCGTACCTGGGATCGTGCATGGGCAGTTCCTGTCCTCCTGCATGAATCGCAAACGCATCCGAGCCCTTGCCAAGCCTTTCGGCAGCCTTCTTTACCCCGTCCTTGAGCAACCCGCCGATACCTTCGCCTGCAATTATCTTGTCCACAAGCTTGTTCACCGCCGAAGCATCACCCCATGAGAGCCTAATGCCGCCCGTGTCATCCTCTGTAAGCAGGCCGCGCTCGAACGCCTCGATTGCCCAGGCAATTGTTACACCGCAGCTTATCGAGTCGATTCCCGCCCTGTTCAGCTTCTCGTTTATGTGAAAGATGCTTAAAAGGTCGTCCACCAGCAACAAGGCTCCGAACGCGCACAATGTCTCGTACTCGGGCTTGTGCGTTTCCTCTATGTCGCCGGGCAGGCTGCAAATACCTCCGCAACCAAGCGGGCACGAGTAGCAGTGGTACTTCTTTACCTCGAACCTCGTAACACTGTCATCGGAAACTTTGTACGACCTGGTCCCCACGGGAAAATCTACGTACCCTGCTCCGCTCCAGTTCTTTACAGGTGAATCCCCTGTTTCCGCCGACATTGCGGTTATCCCGGAGGTGCCCCATACCCTCAACGTGTACTTGAACAGTTCCCCTGCCATGGCCGGCTGGGTCTTGAACTTCTTCATGACCTTTCCCATCAGGCCTACCAGCTTGCCGGACAGCATGCCGTCCACTCTCTTGTCCCTGTGAATTCTTCGGCGGAAATCCCTGGACAGTCTTATTACTTCTTCACGGTCATGGACCCGGACCTTTTGTTCACCTCTCAAGCACAGGGCCTTCAGCTTCTTGGATCCCATGACCGCGCCCAGTCCGGAGCGCGCAGCTATCCTGCCTCCTGCATTGACCACGCCGGATATGAGCGACATCTTCTCACCGCCCGTTCCGATGCAGGCCACGCGTGCGGCCTTGCCGTGTTTCTCTTTCAATATCTTCTCGGTTTCGATCGCGTCTCTGCCCCAGAGACCGGTTGCATCTTCAAGGGACATCCTGTCGCCGTCGACCAGTAAATACACCGGGGTCTTGCTCTTGCCCTTGAAGAATATTGCATCATACCCTGCCTGCTTTATTGCAGGCGCGAAATCACCGCCACAGTTGGCATCACCCCATCCTCCTGTAAGCGGGCTCTTCCCGCAGACCATCCAGCGCCCGGCGAAAAGAGCACCCGTGCCTGTAAGCAGGCCGCTTGCAAATCCAAGGTGCGCGCCTGCGGAAAGCGGGTCTATGCCCGGTTTCTGGCGCTCCCATATTATCCTTGCAGCCAGGCCGTAACCTGAAAGAAAGTTTTCGTACAACTCGTCAGGCACATCCTCTTGTTTGAAGCTCTTCCTGGACAGGTCCACGAAAAGAACCTTTCCCATGTAACCTTTGCCCATGTTTCTTCCTCCAAATCTTTTTTAGTAGAACAGGCTTTGTCAAAACTTGTCAATCAATTAGCAAAAGTGTATATTTTCAGCCATGGGGCTGTTTGGAAACAAGGAGCATATCACAGCAAGACTTTCGGCGTACGGTCTTGCGTCGAAAAGGGCGCAGCAAGGTGAATACGAACTGAAACAGGGCGCAAAGGTAAGCGATCTTCTCAAGAAAGCAGGAGTCGATCCGGACGGTCCGGGCCTGGTCCTGATGATCGAGGGAAAGCGGGTCGAGCCGACTCTCGTGTTGAAACATGGAGATGAACTTAAACTTTTTTTCCTTGCAGGCGGGGGATAGAAAATGGAGAGAGGAAATCAACGGTATGGGCCCCGGCCTGTCCCTGGTGCCCGGCCTGCCGGTCCGGGAACATGTACGGGTGAACGCGCCTTTGGTGAGCTTTTTTACTTGACTTGAACGTCTTTCGGCCCTAAATACAGATTTCTCAATAGGGGTCATTGAAAAACTGCTCCGCAGTAGCTCAATCGGTAGAGCGGGTGGCTGTTAACCACTAGGTCGGGGGTTCGAGTCCCTCCTGCGGAGCCAG
>JAADFL010000043.1 GCA_013152945.1 Deltaproteobacteria bacterium
TCCGCCGCTTTGCGGGATTTTTTTATAGAAAAGCCAAGTTACCGGGTTTGAGATCTATGACATGTGGTTCATATATATAATCGGATGAAATAGGATTTTGTATACTAAAAATTTAAAAAAATATTTTTTTGTAATGCCATGTTGACCTGTTTGCATGACAGGCTTGCATGCGCCCTGCCATAGCTACTTGTAATGACAAATAAATCAGGCAGGAAGAAAATCAACGTGGGTGGGGACGGGGCTATTGGCTGGTGGGGCTATTGGTTCAGTACTAGTACATCCTGGTTCATGTTTTTTATTCTTGATGGTCCTTGCTCCAGGGGAAGTTTGCAAAGAGCTATGGGATTTATGTAACTGCCCCTTATCTTTGCTCCAAAATGCAAGTGAGGTCCGGTCACCCTGCCGGTCGCGCCTATTTCCCCGATCTTCTGTCCTGCGCCCACCATATCTCCTCGCCTTACCAAAACACGGGAAAGGTGATAGTACATTGTGGTCATGCCGGCTCCATGGTCTATGATGACAGTATTTCCCGAATAGAACAGCTTTGATGCCAGTACCACCCGTCCACGGTTGGATGCCCTCACGCTGTCCCCTACCTGGCCATCAAGGTCAGTCCCCTTGTGCCTGCTTACATGTCTCTTGTTGAATATCCTCTTGGTTCCAAACTCATCCGTGATCCTTGAGTGAACAGGCAACACGAAAGGCCCATCAAGCAAGCTTGCAACAGAATGCCGCATCAAGGCCCTTCTCAACCTGATCCTGTCCATTGCTATCTTTCTCCTTTCAAGAGTGCCGGGCCTTGAAAACCTTGCCTTTACATCAAGGGATTCCTCTTGGAAGTGCCTGCTTTCCACCCTGACCATGACCTTGACCCATCTCGAAGATCCGTCATGCCCCCATATGGCTATACTCAATTTCTTGTTCCCCGGTCTGGTTTTCAATGAAATGGGCAATATTCCCCAAAACTTTCCGGGGACACTGCCTTTTTCCAAATGGAAACTATGTCCGAGGAAACTCACCCCTGCAGTGTGCACACCAGGACCTGTCTTGACCTCCAGTAGAATCGGCTCGCCGATCCTGGGAGTCCTGGGCTCGATTTTCATGGTCAAAGGCCCGGCGGCCCTTGCCCCGGCTGCAACCAGGAGCGCCATGGAAAGGATGCCTGCAGCAAGTACTGCATTGAGTTCGGTCCTTGTAAGCAAATTGCCTTTGCTTTTCATGACGAGCCTCCTTTCAAGATTGGCCCGGTCTCAGGCAGCACCACGTACTGCACCCAAGAGATCCATGGCCCGGTCGGTTCCAAACTTGTCGAGCAGGAAATCGGCCAGCTTCATCAAATCCTTGGAATCAAGGTCCAGGAACTTGATGCCCATGCCATTCACTTCACTTGGTTCTCTGTCCTTTGAACTCCATACAACCCGGACCAGACATGTTACGAAGCCATTGCTTCCAGGCAAGGACATACGGAGCTTTGCCTGGGTCCCCGTGGGATCGGGAACAAAAGTACGGATGAATGCCCCCCGTAATGTCAAATCTTCGAGGTCATTGAACAGGATTCGCTCCTGGCTTTCATAGATTGTCTCAATAGATGCATCTATCCTTGGAAAGCGCCTCCTGTCTTCGAATTCGATCTCCAGATCTTCCCTGTAGAACATGTCAGCTCTGTAACTCATTTCCTTACCTCCTCTTACATTGTCATTCATTTGTTTACTTCTCCTTACTTTTGACTACATTGTAGGATATGTAGGATGCAGTGTCAAGTAAAAAAATAAAAAATTTTTACGCCTTGATATCATTGTTGATTTTTGACATTATTCAAAAATGGAGAGTCCTATATGGAGGAGCAAATGAAAGTCATGACCAAGGCGCCTGCCAAGATTAACTTGTTCCTTCATATCATAGGATTGAGACCGGATGGATTTCATGAAATAGAGTCGGTATTCGTCCCCTTGGAACTCCACGACATTGTAACTGTCGAGGTATCTCCCATCCCGGGTGTCATTATTGAATGCCCGGGTTTCCCGGAAATCGAAAACAAGTCCAACCTGGTGTACAAGGCATTATCCAGAATCCTCGATCTTTCTAAAAATTCCGGACCTCCAGGTTTCAAATCAACGATTTTGAAAAAAATACCCATTTGTGCCGGTCTTGGAGGTGGCAGCTCGGATGCAGCAGCAGCTCTTCTAGCCGCTAATCGCCTGCTGTCCAGGCCTGTTGAAAAACAAAGTCTATTAGAAATAGCCCTCGACATTGGATCGGATGTGCCTTTCTTTCTTGGTTCAGGTCCGGCCTGGGTCAGGGGAAGGGGTGAAATAATCGAGCCGGTTTTGGATCTTCCAAAGCTTCCATTGGTGCTGATTAAACCAACCGCTGGCATGTCCACCAAACAAGCCTACTCAATGTGGGATGAACATAGTCATTTCAACAATATTAAAGGATTGACATATACTCATCATAGTGCTAGTAAACCAGCCTTCAACGGGAATGTTGCACAAGTCGCGAATCTTTTGTGCAACGATCTCGAGGTCGCAACAGCGCGCTGTTTCGACAGCGTGGCTCTTTCTATCGGGAAGCTTCTCGATGCAGGGGCAATGGCTGCGGCCATGTCGGGCAGTGGCCCGACGGTCTTTGGACTTTTTGCCTCGGCGGCCGAAGCACAAGAGGTTGGTGTTCGGCTTTCCCGGGGAACAGACAGTTGGATTGTTGTGACCAGGAGTTTGAATCATTGAAGCAGGTTTAACTTTGATTGGGGGAAACCGAGCATGGAAGTTACACAGGTAAAGGTTTTTCTGGCTGACAAGGACAAGTTGAAGGCTTATGCCCAAATCGTATTCGATGGATGTTTCGTGGTGAGAGAATTGAAGGTCATCGAGGGTAACAATGGGCTTTTCGTAGCAATGCCCAGCAGGAAGATGAAGGACGGCACCTATAAAGATACCGCGCATCCTCTAAACAGCGAAACCAGGAGCATGATCGAAGAAAAGGTTCTTGGCGTTTACAAAGAAGAACTTGCCAGGAGAAATGACGACGTGTCAGGACTCCCTGACATTGAAGAAGAGGAACAGGCCTGACAGCGACTGGGGCGTCGCCAAGTCGGCAAGGCACGGGACTTTGGATCCCGCATCGCAGGTTCGAGTCCTGCCGCCCCAGCCAGAGGATAGGCCCCGAGCAGGAGAATGACATGGAAGCACGACAGCTTGAAGCCGAACGCCGCACAGAGACAGGAAAGGGCGTCGCACGAAAATTGAGGGCGCAGGGAAAGATCCCGGCAATATGCTATGGCAAAAATTTGAAGGCCATACCCATGGCCCTGGTCCCAGGGGAACTTGCCAAAGTCCTGGATAGAGAGAAAGGAGTCAATACCCTTATCAAATTGGACATAAAGGGTGAAGAACCCATGGAAAAGCTCGTCCTTGTAAAAGATCGCCAATTCCATCCTTTGTCCGGCTCTCTACTTCATGCAGATTTTGTTGAAGTCAAAGAGGGTGAGGTGCTACGGATCGAGGTGCCTTTGATTCTCACAGGCAGGAGCAAAGGTGTTAAAGAGGGAGGAACCCTTTCGCAGCCCAGGCGAAGGCTTCTAATCGAATGCACTCCTGACAAGATACCTACAAAGATAGAATTAGACGTTACCAACTTGGACCTCGGCGATTCGATTCATATTGATGAACTCGAGATGCCTGACGGGGTCAAGGCTGTGTACGACCGTTCCTATACAGTGGCTGTTGTCGTAGCTCCAAGTGCTGAAAAAGAAGAAAAGGTTGAAGAAGAAGCTGCTGCAGAAGAAGAGAAAGAAGGCGAGGCCGAAGCTGGTACAGGTGAAGAAACAAAAAAGCCTGAAAAAGAAGAGAAGAGCCACTAGCATAAACACTATACGACTATATTCTGCATCTTTCCGTCATATTTGAAAATCAAGAGTTTAAGGTCGTAGGAAAATATTCAAACAGTGTCGATAAGCTCATCTGAATAAAAAGAATTTCAATCGAACCAAAAAGTCATTCCCGGGAGGACCCTAATAGCTTGAAAAAAGTTTTTCGACGTGCCGGGTCGATATCCTCCCGTTCTGTCAGTTCGCGGACATACGCTCTTTTTGATTCACTTGGTTCATTGCCGCCATTATGCCTTTATCCGAAATCAATTCGATCACATCAGATGCCTTGCTTATCAACCCGGGCAACAATTCCTTCTCCTGCTCGGAAAAACCGGAGAGAACATACTCTGTTACATCTTCCCGAATTCCCGGATGCCCGATCCCTATTCTAAGCCTGATAAAATCAGGCCCTGCCGCCTCGATCAACGACTGTACACCCTTGTGACCGCCGTGTCCTCCGCCGACCTTGAGACGAAGTGTTCCAAATGGAAGGTCCAGGTCATCATGAACGACAACCACCTTGCCTTGTTCGATTTTCAAACCGGACAGTAATGATAACAGGGCTGCTCCACTCAGGTTCATGTATGTTCTCGGTTTTACAACAAGAAATTTTCGGCCGGCCGATTCGGCCGAGGCATGCAGGTACTTGGGACGCCTCTTGAAAGATGCATTTGACCTTCTTGCCACCTCGTCTGCCACCATGAATCCCATGTTGTGCCTGGTTCTTGAATATTCCTTACCAGGATTGCCAAGCCCCAAGATCAACAGGTCCGGTCCCATCACATGAAACCCTTCATAAGACAAAAATATCATCTCCAAAGTTCATTCGCACAAAGAAGAAGATAGACACACGAACAGGGTCAAAGTCAACTATTGCAGATTATCTTGCAGTAGATATTGAATAGGGATTAATCTGTAACTTGTTCTCGTATTCCTAACGGAGGTGGCGCATGAAATTCCAGTTCACCTTTTTTTCAATCTGGGCTCTTATCATCCCCGCGATTGCAGCGGCTGAAACAGAGCCAAATAATACATGTCCCAGCACTGACGAAATCCTGTTGGATGCTAACGGCAAGGGAACAGTATCAGGCACACTTACTCCAAATACGGACACTGAAGACTGGTTCAAGGTTGTGACTACAATTGATGGAGACCTGGACACGACATTGACGGCAAACCCGCCTTTCTATGGAAGCGCGTATCTTTGGATCCATGATGAAAGTTGCAAGGTCCTGCAAACCCTTCGGGTGCAAGATACTTTCAGGGGACCGGCAGGCACCTATTACCTGATGCTTAGAATGGATTCCCAATACCAGGGCGGTCCAGTCTCATACACGATCACCCTTAGTTCTCACCCGACGCCCAAAAAGGAAGTAAAGTCAATAAAAATTACCCAGGCCTCCACGGATCCGGTGCAGCCGGGCCAGGTAAAAGCCCCCTTACTAATGATTGAAATCGATGTACAGGGAGTTCTTGGAAATCCCGTGCTCCAAAGTCTTGAAGTCAAGTCCGGCAATGATGATGATACAGATGTTTCACAAGTAAGTCTCTTTCGGACTTCTTCCGATACTTTCAGCAACAGGTATCCACTTGGTACGCCTGCGCCCTTTCAAAATGGAAAGGCTGTTATTGAAAATATCGACCTAAAATGGACTCTTTCCGGAACAAAGTACATTTGGGTCGCTTACGATCTTTCCAAACAAGCAAAGCTTCTCAACCACGTTGATGCTTCTGTTTCGGGAATGGAAGCTTTCGTTTTCTCTCCTGATCAGCCGCCGGTCGAAATCCCGGACACTGACCCCGAGGGCAGCAGGCTCATTCTCGGGGCCAATAAGACTGCATGCAACAATGATAACGAATGTGCAACAAATATTTGCCACAACGGCTTTTGTTGCGTAAACAGGTCGGAAAAATGTTGTGGCGCCAAAGAAGACTGCGGCAATGTAGCGTGTGTGAATTTCTGCGGCAGCGATGGAGTCTGCATGTTCTTCCCAAAGGGCCATGAATGCGGGACTTCAAGTTGCAAGTCCGGCGTGGAAACCCCGGCTCCGACTTGTAATGATCAAGCGTCTTGTATCCCAGGCACTGACATTGAATGTGAAAACGGATGTCAAGGAAACCATTGTGCTCCAACCGGCGACACTGATACTGACACGGACACGGACACTGATACTGATACTGATGCTGATACTGATGCTGACACGGATACGGATACGGATGCAGACACGGACACGGACACTGATACTGATGTTGATACTGATGCTGACACGGATACGGATACGGATACAGACACGGATACAGACACGGATATGGATACTGACGCTGACACAGATACGGACACGGATATGGATACTGACGCTGACACGGATACGGATGCGGACACAGATGCAGACACGGATACGGATACAGACACTGGAACGGATACAGGAACAAGCCTCAAGTCATGTGCAACCGCAGGAGGCTTTTGCTCCCCAGAAGAATTTTGTCCAAGTGGTTACGGGCCTTCTTCCAACCCGGGCTGTAGGGTTACGGAAATCTGTTGTATTCCCGACAAGTCAAAAGACAATGGCAAGAGCGGATGCGGATGTTCTGCGAACACCAGGAATTCCGCCTATTCCATGCTCCTACTTGTCCTGATTGTGCTGGCCGCCAAAAAGACATGCAGAAAAAGATAGACTGAAAAGAGTCTTTTTAGTCATTCCTGCTGCCGATAATATACCAACAACATTATTTAAAAGTAATACATGCAGTAACCAAATTTTGTATATATTACAAGTATTCCGGATCCAATACAAAAGCGGTTCTTCCCATAATCTGTGTAAAGCCCATCAAGGACTTGATAAAGGCCAGTGGATTACCAAGCGGTTTAACTACTGTTATTTCCCTTCCCAGGATACCTTCAACCAACAATTCCATGAGATTATTCTTGGTTTTCAAAAATAAACGTTTTTGCTTTTTGGAACCATGATTCGGCCATCCCAATGCTTCACTCAATCTCAATGGCTTGGTCAAAGAGTCCTGTTCGATCTTTCCGGGCCGGGCATTACCGACTTCTTTTACATTCCTCTCCGGAATACAGAAAAGCTGGCCGGCCTCTTGTACTATGATTACAGGTTCGGAAAATACTGCGGCAGGCAGCCACAGGACAAAAATCGTATATTCTCCCTGCTTGCTCTCTATGCTAATCTTACCGCCCAAATCCTCGATAGCCCGGGCCACTGAATTTAAGCCTACTCCACGGCCCGAAACCAAATCAACTTTACTGCCAGTGCTCAAGCCCGACATCAGGGACAATTTCAATGCCTCTTCAGAAGTAATGTTGTCTGCGTCCTCTTGATCGAGGATTTTCAATTCCAAGGCCTTCGCAACTAATGCCGATTCATTCATCCCCCTGCCATCATCCTCAATTCTGATCCTTATCCTCGATCCTATTCTTTCGGCTTCTATACGCAAATTGCCTTTTGAAGTTTTCCCCGAACCCAGCCTCATGGATGGTTCCTCAATACCATGGACAACAGCATTTCTCACCAGGTGCAACAGTGGATCGCGCAATCTTTCAATGGTCCTGACATCCAACAAGATTTGATCATGTTGTACATGGACATCAATGGATTTGCCCTTTTCGATTGCAATGCTCCTCGCAGCCTTGGGAAGGATTTCAAGAAGATCCTCGATTGGGCCCAATACCAGGTTCGATGTTTCCACTAAAAAAGATTCCATCTTCGAAGTGATTTCTTCATTCAATAATGATCGTTCCTGTGGGCTTTTTGTATCTTCCATAGCCTTGGCGGTCAAAGCAGCATCTTGTGCGAGTCTGTTCAATCTGAGCCAGGTAGAAAATTCCACCGGTAACAATCCCCCCTCATGATCCTCCATGCCTGGGCTGGACACATCCATCACAGGATCAGCAACCGGTGTCACCTCGATCTTGATTCCCTGGCCTTGAGCCGAAATCTCTTCCAGGACGTCCTTGATCGGACGTGATGTACGGACAAGTAATACTATCAGCACACCCCTTTCAAAAGGCCGAAAGTTTGATTTTGCCATACAATAAGAAACAAGTATTTCTCCCATGGAACACAATTTTTCAACTATCATCGAAACCTGTTCGTTGCCTTTTTGGTCCGCCCGTTCCAGCTCCAATCTCAACTCAAGGTTTCTTTCCACCAAGCCGGGCCTTGGATCCTCGATTTCTTTCTTTGGTGAGAGCTTTTCTCTATCCAGCTCCACAGCAAGAGCCAACTTGTCCACACCCCGCTTCAGATCATCCATGGAGGGCGCAATACCTCCCCCGGCCTCCCTGAAAGACTCGAGCAGGTCTTCCAACTCATGAGCAGCCTCGACAACCTGCTGTCGCTCCATGGCCGCACTCATTCCCTTTATATTATGAGACAACCTGAACAGTTCCCGGTATTCAGATGCACCAAGGTCTTTTCCTATCAAGACCTGGATATTTTTCAGATGTTTCCTGGCCTCCAACAGGTACAACTTGATGTATCTTTTATTATCCATTTTCGCTGGATTTCTTTTGCGAGCCTTGTCGTAGCCTGTAACCTATCGTTTTCACGAGAACCTCCACGTCCAGGATCTCGACTTGCCTGTTTTCGATCACTCCCAGACCGGAAATCAATTTATCACTCTCATGGTCCTTGATTATCGATAACCCATATGGACCAGCCACCTCTTTTGCAGGCAGCGCCAATTCCCAACCATTGTGTTTCAAAAGCACACAAAGCGACGGGTCCGAATTGTCAGCGCCATCATTTTTCCTTCCGCCCATCAATAACGCCGTATCCACCATCATGACCGGCCTTCCATTTAGAACAACGGCTGTACCACATCCATTGTGCCTTCGCGGCAACACAAGAATATTCGACGGTCCCGGGAACAATTCCACTCTTTGCACTTTCTCTGCCTCGACTGCCATGTCACGTCCAAAGGAATGAACGAAGAGCCACCATCCTTCAGCGGCAGAAATACCTGCTTCAGAATTCATTTACTTTCCTCTGACGAAATTGTGAACATCGAATCACGGGGGACCAAGCCAAAGGCCACGTATACCCCTTTCAAAGCTCCCTCCAGGTTTTCAACAACATTTTCAAGTTCAGCGGCATTCTTCCCTGCCTTTGACACCAGTTCAAACACCTGCTCCCCGGTGGTTCTCGATCCATCAAGGGCATCACCGAGTTCGCCGGACAACTCTTTCAACAAAACATCTATACGTTCACTGCTCGCCGCCACTCTCTCAGCAAGCCTTCTGAATTCCGTCGCAAGTAATGCGAATCCCCTACCCGCCTCGCCTGTCCTCGTAGCTTCCAGCGTGGCATTGATAGCGAGTACATCCGTCTGGTTCGTCTGTCCCTGCAACACTGAAATAGCTCTCCTTAGATCTTCCAGCTTCCCCCTTATCCTGGCAAGACCTTCCTGTGACCGGATCCATCGATCCTGTTCACCGAGCAGGCCCCGGCTGATATCCAGTTCATAGGCTACGGCCTGCGAGATATCCTGCGTAAAGGAAGACATCCCATCAAGCCTTTGTAAGGGAGCTTTGGTCATGATCGGTGAAAGCAGAACGGACACCAAGACACCGGCGACCAAGGTCAATATTATGTGCATCCAACCCGGATTCATCACCAACAACAATGCAGACGAAATCCCTATGGTACAAACAGCACCGCCCAGTATGACCAAGAATGCCCTGGTACGCAGACTAATGTCCTTTTTGGCATTGCTACTTGACTCACCGCCGTTCAAGTAAGTGTCATCAACTCTCTCCATAAGACATGCCTCCCAAAAAAAACAGCAGCCCGCTTTCGAGCACCGTGGTTCTAATAATAACCTACAAATCACTTTTCATCCACATGCCAAGTTATGGTTACGGTTGCCCTGATTTGTCTTGACATAAGGATTGTCCGCTTACTATAAGCCTTTCAGATAATGTATCGATATCAAGCAGTTATACGTTTCGAAGGTTATTTCAAATGTCTTTGGTTTTGAAAGAGAGCACTTTGGAAGGCAACCTTGAAACATCCAGGTTCTGGGCATATGCCGCATCCTTCGGCGCCCTCTGGGGAAGTCTGGAAATAACCCTGGGAGCATTTCTACATACCCTGCACGTTCCATTCGCAGGAGTTATCCTTGCTTCGGCCGGTGCCGGACTTCTCGTGGCTCAACGACAATTTTTCAACAGATTTGGAATTTCACTTGCCACGGGAATAGTGGCTGCATCCGTAAAATCCATATCGCCCGGAGGCATCATTCTTGGTCCAATGCTTGGAATAACATGCGAGGCATTGATCGTTGAATTAATCCTGGTGATAGGACCGAGGTCATTGCCTGCAGCCGTATTGGCCGGTTGTACAGCAGGCATCTGGCCGCTGGCCCAGAAGTTGCTTTATCAGGTCATAATGTTCAGTCACAATGTCATCGATCTGTACCTTGCACTGCTTCGCAAGGCGGGTGAATGGCTCGGAGTCACTACTTCCCAGGGTTGGTCGTTGCTGATAATGCTTATTATCTCCTGCGGAATCATCGGTTCACTTGGTGGCCTCACAGGCTGGTTGCTCGGGAGAAAAGCAATCCTGACGGGCAAGAATGTCTCTCAAGAAAAAAAGGAGCCTGTTGTTTGAACACGGTACGTACTATCGTACTTGCTGCAGCAGCGGGCACATGTGTCATTTTTCAGGTTCTCTCGATGCCTCTACTTTCCATTATTTCCATAATGGCATGGCTGTTATTATTGATCCGCTTGGACCCTCGAACCGCCGGCCGTATGGGAACCGTCAAATTCTGGATCATTTCCACGCTGGTCGCACTTGCCAGCGGCCTGGCCTTCGGAAAACCGGATTATTTATTCCTTGGAATCAATATATCAAGGACCGGCATTGAAGCAGGCCTGTTGATGAGTGCAAGAGCGATTTTCATTTTCAGCCTCTTTTCTTTCTTGAGCATTCGCATCGGGCTGGACAATTTTCGAAAAGCAGCGGCATACGCGGGACTCGAACAGTTAGGTACGGCGGCGGCGGCAGCCTTTTCCATATTGCCGTTTTTGAAACAGAGTATTGAAGCGCATCATGGATCGAGAAAAAAAGTAAAGGGAAAAGTCAAAAAAAAGAAAAGATATCAACTCGGCTTAATTGTCGAAGAAATGGCCGGATTGTTATTCGACACGGCATCTCTTGCCGAGGCACTGGCGGGCAAACACGACGTAAAGCCCAAAATTATTGCATTGGTGGCTGATCCAGGGGAAGGCAAAACCACGATTCTTGAACAAGTTGCGGCCGACTTGAAAATACACGGTCTTTCCATCGGCGGCATAGTCCAACCCAGAATAGAATCAACCGGGCCTGCAGCACAAGGCTACTTGGTAAAAGACGTATCAAATGATGAAACATGTGAACTCGCAAAGAGTAAGCCGTCTCCGGGAATATTGGAACTCGGCTTTGATTTTTCCGAACATGCGTGGTCTTGGGCCAGGAAAAAAATCGAAAATGCACGTTTATTCTGCGACATCTTGGTAATAGACGAACTGGGCCTGTTGGAAGCACAAGGTGGAGGGCATATGCCTGCTCTGACCGTCAAACTACCTCTTGACAGGGCAAGGATTTGGATCGCGGCGGTAAGAAGTGATTGTAAAAAAGAAATCGAGAAGCAAATTGGACCATTCAACATGGAGCTGCCGATCCCGCCCAAGAACGGTAGTATTGATTTTTTGGACATGATTCGCAGAACCATCGAAAGAGACCCGTTGGAATAATGGAGGACCAGGTGATGAATTGCCGAAACGGAAAACCAAAATTAATCACCTCTTGTTCACAAACATGTCACTGTTTTGTCGTTTTTCCGATTCTCCTCTTGTTATTGATGTCATTGCCTGCTCTTGCTTCCGGCGACACATCAAACCTGAAAAAGGAAGAACCACAAACCGGCGTTAAAAAAAACAAGGAAAACAATCATAAAAGAAAGAAGAGCAGGACCGGCCGGAAACTCGAGTCAATGGGTGAAATCCTTGTCAAGGCAAAAAGGGAAAGACCACTCACAGGGTCTGTCGATTTTTTTTCAAAAGATGACATTCGGAAAACAGGCGGCGGCACGGCAGCAGATGTTCTGGCGGAATTACCATCCATGTACCTGGTTCCCAACTCGAGAGGCGACCTGAACATAATGGTAAGAGGGTTCGAGCAGAAGCAGGTATCAGTCATGATAGACGGCCTGCCGGTGTACCTTCCTTACGACGGCGGATTCGATCTTTCCCTGGTGCCGCAAGGCATGGTCGACAGCATATCCGTCATCAAGGGCACCGGCCCCATTACATTTGGTCCGAACAGCCTGGGTGGTGCAATCAACATCGGCACTATACCGCCGGGCAAGGGGCCGGTTGCAAGTGCCCGGGTACAGGGCGGTCGCCTGGGGGATATATCATTCGGAGGTTCCCATTCTTACAAGGTATCGAACTTCTCGTACAGCCTGGGTTTCGACATGTCCCGAAGCAACGGTTTTCCCCTGCCACAAAGCTTTAGTGCGACAACCAATGAGGACGGCGGCACGCGGAACAACAGTGACAGGAAGACCACGGACATACTGGGAGCTGCATCCGTTTCAATCACGCCGGAGCATGAACTATTTGCAAAGGTTTACTATATCGACGCCCAAAAGGGAGTCCCACCGCTTGCAAGGCAAGGTAGGGCAAGGTACTGGCGTTTCACCTACTGGAGGAACCTCCTGACTTTCCTTGGACACCGGGGTGTGTACCTTGGCAAGAAACTCGAATTGGAAGAGCTGGCCTTTTTCAGGATGAACAAAAATCTTCTCGACAGCTTCGACGACGATTCCTACAAGACCCAGGAAAGCAAAAAGGCGTTTCATTCGACTTACGATGACTGGAGTGCCGGCGGAAGGATTCGTCTTAACTCCAGGCTCGACACCGGCGCAGGTCCCATATTTTTCAGGACATGGCTCCAGGCATCACATGACATGCACCGGGAAAGACCTGATCGTGGAAAGCCTCTGACAACAAGGTCCAGGACCATTTCCACTCTCGTAGGCGAAGGAAAATGGATGCCGTGGGCCTGGCTGGCCCTTACATCCGGGATCCAGTTCGACATGGAAGACTTGAACCATGAAGACATCTCCACAGGTATCGGCCCCCTCGTGTCTGCCGGTATAAAACCCATGGACCGGCTTAACCTAAAATTCACTGCAGCAAGGAGGATGAGGTTTCCAACCTTGAAGGAAAGATATTCATCTGCCCTTGGAAAGCGAAAACCAAATCCCAATCTAAAACCTGAGACTGCCTGGCACATGGGACTGGACCTTGGGATCCGGATCAACAAATGGCTCCGGCTTGTTGTATCAGGTTTTGATTCCGAGGTGGATCACATCATCGAAGATGTAACGACAGAAGACGGATTGCTCCAGTTACAGAACATCGAGAAGGCCAGGTTGGCGGGCCTGGAGGGGCGCCTGGTCCTGATTCCTGCAAAGTGGATCGAGATCCGCGCCGGTTACTGTTACCTGTATGCAAGACAATTGGAGCCTGTCAAAGACAAGCTGGAATACAGGCCTAAACACAAGGCCAGGGCCGGCCTCTGGCTCGAACCCATCAAGGGGCTTCGCCTTGGAACATGGTTGGATGTTGTTTCAGGGACTTATTACAGAAATCCTGACAGCAATGACTTCGAGCAACTCGATCACATGTTCCTTGTCGGTGCCAAGCTGACACTGCTGTCCACGAGAGGCGCCAGGTTCTGGGTCAGGGTATCGAACCTCCTGGACTATGAATACGAAAGCTCTTATGGATTTCCGGGTCCCGGCCGGGAGTTCTGGACAGGAGTATCATTGGCACTCGATAAATAGAGCGCTTGCCGGTTGCCAAGAAAAAATCCTGAATAAGCCTGAATAAAAAGGATAGCAAAGAATATTCAACCGGCTGCCTGTTCGCGTTTTTCTTCCTCTTTTGATTCAACAACCACAACAGCTTCCGTTGGACACTGGGAGACACACAGCATGCATCCTATACATGCACCCCTGACAGGAGCAGGGTAAGCCTGTGAAGCAGGCATGTACACGGCATCATACGAGCATAGGTCTGCACAGATTCCACAACCAATGCATTGACCCTGGTCAAGCTCCCAATTCCAGGCTGCTGCCAACTCAATTTTCCTTGCCAAGGTGTTCGGGGAGCTTGTTCATGCCTGCATATAATGCCCAGAACAACACGATCAGCAAGATTGGAAAGAAGATGTAGAAACAAAGCTGGGCCAGTTCGATACCATTCGGAGATACATTCGAACGCAGGTGCGTCTTTACAAAGGTCCAGAATGGGCTCGGATGGAGTTCAAGGTACTCGCTGCTCGCCGCCTCCATGACAAGGGAATAACCCAGCATGTTCGAAAGGTTGGCGACTACCAACAGCCAGGTGGAAATTCTAAAGACCCCCGGCACCTTTCCATTGCCGCCATGGAACAATCGCAACACCAGGGCCACGGCGAAAAGCACAGTTGCCAGGGGCGTGAAAGGCAATGCCAGCTTGATATCAGCCATAATGTCAGGGTTCATCAAGAGGTAACCGGATACTACGATGAAAGCCAAAAATAAATCCGGAAGCACTTTGATAATTACTCTCCAAAGCTCCAAAGAAACCCTCAAAGACAGGTTCTTTTCCATGTCCCTGTAATATGCCTGGATTATCACCATCCCGAGGACGAACATGCCCAGGAGAATGGTCAGGTTGGCCAAGTTTTGCAGGGTCCACACCTCGAGCGCCTTTTCTATTGCATGCTCTGTCATACCAAGCCTCCGTTTTCAACTCCTTGCTCAAAAAAGAATAGTCCTTTAAACAAGTGCGTGTAAAGCCTTATCATCATGTATCCCCACCCTGTATCCCCTGTATCCCCACCCAGGTTGATTTTTATCCATCCTGGATTTACCAAAAATCACAAGATGTTACTGTACCTGCAAAATCAAGCGATTATACATTTCGGCCTTCCGGATACCTCTTTTGGTTCTCCTATCTCAACCCTGATGCATGAGGCTTTACTGGCTGGAGTCATTGCGTAACAAAGTCAAAAAGGCCGGACATACCGGCAGGCTTTATTCCTGTTCCAGGGATTGGCATTATGGTAGTTCGCGAAGGAACCCAAAAGCCGGGGCAAAAGGCAATTCAGACGAAAGACCCACCGCCAAAGCGATAAAAGCCCGGGCAATGATGAAGGTCAGAACACTTTGTCATCCATCGGCTGGTTAATACCGGTTGCCTTTGTGGCCATCTTCCCGCCGGCGAATTCCCCTCTTGGTAGTATGGAAGCATTTACGTACCAATATGCGGGTATAGTATCCACGTCCAGATCGCCTACAGCCCATGCCCAGGCATTGTCCCCGGATTGGCCCCATCCACTTGTAGCATAATGATAATCGTAATAGATTGGCTCGGTAATCGTGAAATGCATCCTAACCCAGCATGTTTTAGCAAATGCATCCGGCGCAACCACGTAATTCGTGCCATGCCTCAAAGCCAAGTTGGGAAAGTTCTGTTGATCACAAACCCCACTCACAGGAAACTTGTTGCTGAAGCTCGTATGATCGCTCTTAACATGCACCCTGTAATAGTAATCTTTCAAATTCTTGTAAATCTTGGCCAGGTTTTCCTTGGATTCACTTTCCCTTGCTCTTCTCAAGTACTTGATAAAAGCCGGCACGGCCACTGCAGCCAAGACCCCGATAATAGCTACTGTTATCATTAATTCTATTAGTGTGAATCCTGCAATTTTTCTTCGCATCAAGCTATGCATACCAAGCATCTCACTCCACTCGGAGTATCATATATCAATAGTTTCCACTTTATGCAAATAGCATTCCATCAATAGCCAATTAAAATTAACCTAATGTATTGAGACATTTATTTCTTGTACCAACTCAATTTTAGAATTTCTTATGACAATTTTAAGCAACTATTGCCGAAAATCGACAGCAATCAACCCAAACAGAAAAAATGCTTGGCCTTGACACCAAAGGCGACTTACCTCGTAAAGTCATTCTCGAGAAATGCCTTTTACTCGTCCGGATTATTTTCTGCCTTGCCGACTTTTTTGGAGGAAGATTTCTTCTTCCTCTTCTTTTTCTTGCCTGCCGGCATGAGTTCTATCTGGGCCATCGGCGCGGCATCACCTGACCTTTGACCGATTCTCACTATCCTCGTATATCCACCGGGCCTTCGAGCATAACGTTCTTTCAGCTCACCGAACAGCTTGGAGACAGCGTCCATATCCTTGATGCCCTTCATTACGATACGCCGGGCATGTAAATCACCTCTCTTACCCAAGGTAATCAGCTTCTCAACCTTTCTTCGAAGTTCCTTTGCCTTGGGAACGGTTGTACGGATCTTTTCATGTACCAATAAGGAAGTAGCCATGTTCCTGAACATGGCTTTTCTATGGCTGGCTGTCCTATTTAGCTTTCTCCCACTGACCTGATGTCGCATGGTCTTCTACCTACCCTTCTCACGCAGGCTCTACATCTTTTGGCAAATCTTTTGGAGGCCAACTGTCGAGCCTCATGCCAAGTGATAGCCCCATGTCTGCCAATATTTCCTTTATTTCATTTAAAGACTTTCTACCGAAATTCTTGGTCCTTAACATCTCTTGTTCTGTTTTTTGTACCAATTCGCCGATGTACCTGATATTTGCGTTTTGTAAGCAATTGGCCGAACGAACAGACAGTTCAAGTTCCTCGACTCTTTTCAAGAGGTTTGGATTGATTTCCTCGGTCTCCTTTTTGGGCTCGTCATTTTCGGGTTCCATATCCTCATTGAAATTTATGAAAATCCTTAGTTGTTCTTTCTGTATCTTGGCTGCAATGGCCAGTGCATCTTCCGGCTTGATTGTACCGTTAGTCCAAATTTCCAAGGTAAGTTTGTCATAGTCAGTCCTCTGACCCACCCTGGCATTTGTAACCACGTAGTTGACTTTACGAATGGGTGAAAACATGGAATCTATCGGCATCGTACCTACCGGCAGGTCATCATCCCGGTTCTCTTCTGCAGACACGTATCCCTTCCCCCTCTTTACACGCATCTCCATTTTCAGTTTTCCACCTTGTCCGATAGTGGCAATATGGTGCTCCGGATTGATAATTTCAATTTTGTCATTCACTTTCAAGTCACCGGCCTTGACATCGGCAGCACCCTTGGCGTCCAACTTCACGACCTGGACTTCATCGGTACTGGACTTTAACACGACTCCCTTTAGATTGAGCACGATGTCTGTTACATCTTCCACAACATCCGGCAATGTAGTGAACTCATGTAAAGCTCCTGCAATTTTTACCGATGTGATGGCAGATCCCCGCAAAGAGGACAGCAGAATCCTTCTCAAGGAGTTGCCGATGGTAACACCAAAGCCTCTCTCCAATGGTTCAGCAACGAATTTGCCGTACGTATCTGTCTGACTCTCAATCTCCAATGAGCGCGGACGAATTAGCTCACGCCAGTTTCGGTACATCTCTTCCCTCCAGACGCAGACCGATAGTCTCTACTTGGAATACAATTCCACGATAAGTTGTTCGTTGATCGGCATAGTTACGTGTTCTCTCGTGGGTAAACTCTTTACCTCACCCTTGAAGTTATCCTTGTCCAGTTCCAACCAATCCGGTAAAGGCCTACGTTCGGCTGTTTCCAGTGCAGCCTCAATCCTCTGAAATTTCCTGGCATTTTCAGCGACTTCAATAATGTCTCCCTCTTTAACAAGGTAAGATGGAATATCGACCTTCCTACCATTTACCAAGACATTCCTGTGGCGCACCAATTGACGGGCATCAGACCTGGTTGTTGCGAAACACAGTCTGCACACAACATTATCAAGACGCCTCTCCAACAAGACGAGTAGATTCTCGCCTGTAACACCCTTCATACCCTCGGCCCTCTTGAAATAATTCCTAAACTGTTTTTCCAACAGTCCATACATACGCTTTACCTTTTGTTTCTCTCTAAGTTGCAGGGCAAAATCAGAAGGTTTTCTCTGCCTTCCCTGGCCATGATCTCCGGGCGGATAGGCCCTTCGTTCCATGGCACAACGATCGGTATAACACCTTTCACCCTTCAAGAACATCTTCAAATTTTCCCGTCGACAAAGCTTACAAACCGATCCTCTATACCTGGCCACTTTAAAGATCTCCCTGGAAAATCCGGTTATTCACTGTTGAAAAAACACTTCCTTGCATTAGACCCTCCTCCGCTTGGGAGGACGACAACCATTATGTGGAATGGGTGTAACATCCCTGATAAGCGTAATCTTGAAACCAGCAGCCGCAAGGGAACGCAAGGCAGCCTCGCGACCCGCCCCCGGCCCTTTTACATACACTCCAAGAGTCTGAATACCACAATCCTGAGCCTTACGCGCAGCATCCTCTGCAGCCATTTGGGCGGCAAAAGGAGTGCTCTTCCTGGAGCCCTTGAACCCCTTGGCGCCTGCACTGCTCCAAGCAACGACATTACCGGTAATATCCGTTATAGTTATTATCGTGTTGTTGAAAGTCGACTGGATGTGAGCAATTCCATTTTGTATGTTCTTCTTTATCTTCTTGCCTTTTACACGTTTTCCACCGGGCTTCGCCATTACGGCCTCCTTGCTGCTATTACTTCTTTCCTGCTATGGGACGCCTTGGCCCCTTCCGGGTCCTGGCATTGGTATGGCTTCTCTGCCCCCTGACCGGAAGCCCCTTACGATGCCTCAAACCACGATAGGTTCCCAAATCCATCAACCGCTTGACATTCATCGACACCTCACGCCTCAAGTCTCCCTCCACCTTGTATTTGTTGTCGATGATCTCTCGAATCATTTTTACATCAGCATCCGTCAAGTCGTCTGTCCGCAAGGATTCATCCACGCCCGCTTCCTTCAGGATTTTTTCGGACGAGGTCCTCCCAATTCCGAAGATGTATGTCAATGCGACCACGACCCTCTTGTTCCGGGGAAGGTCAACTCCTGCAATGCGCGCCATATCCGATCTCCCTACTACCTATCCCTGGCGTTGTTTATGCCTGGGGTTCTCGCAGATCACCCGCACCACACCTTTACGCTTGATGATCTTGCATTTGTCACAGATTTTTTTAACTGAAGCCCTAACCTTCATCTCTCAATCTCCTTGTCACATCAAAGCCTGCTCAATATTGCCGGGTTACTGTCTGTAACCGCCACCGAGTGTTCATAGTGCGCGGCCAACGAACCATCTGCTGTAACAGCGGTCCAACCATCTTTTAATATCTCTACATCCGGTTTTCCGGCACTTATCATGGGCTCGATTGCTATTACCATTCCTGTTTCCAGCCTTGGGTCCGGCCCATGCTCCGGGACATAGTTGGGCACCTGCGGGTCCTCGTGCATTTCCCTGCCGATTCCGTGACCTACAAAATCCCTTATTACACTATACCCGGCAATCTCTGCATGTGTCTGGACGGCCCTGCCGATATCGGAAAGCCGTTTCCCCGGTCTAACCTGTTCTATTGCCAAATCCAAGGCTTCACGGGTCACCATACTCAGTCTGTGAGCATCTTCCGACACCTCTCCGATTTCCACGGTGATTGCCGAATCGCCCACCCATCCATCAAGCACAGCCCCAAAATCCAAAGAAAGCAAATCTCCTTCCTTCAAAATCTCATCTTTACTCGGAATACCATGAACAATCACGTGGTTCACGGAAGTACACAGAGATGCAGGATAGCCATGATAACCCTTGAAGGCCGGAACAGCGCCCCTGTTCCGACATATTTTCTCCGCCTCCTGGTCCAACTCCAGGGTCGTAATACCGGGACGAGCCATTGCAGCCAAACCTTGCAACACTTCGGCTACCACCAGGTTGGCTTTCCTCATTGCCTCGATCTGCGACGAACTCTTTAGATGAGGCCTTATTTGTAGTCTACGCAGCAACTCGCTCGTTCCTCAACCAAGGATTTCCTTGATACCTGAATAAACTTCGTCAGGAGACTTGGTACCGCAATCGATCCCCCGGACCAGCCCTTTTTCACCATAGTAATTCAAGAGTGGGGCAGTCTGCTCACCATACTGCGCCAAACGGTTACGAATAGTCTCCGGGTTGTCATCATCCCGGATATATAATTCACCACCACATTTGTCGCACTTGCCTTCCACCTTTGGAGGCTCATATTTTACATGGTACATGGCGCCACAGGATTTACACGTTCTCCTGCCGCCAAGCCTTTCAACAATAACATCTTGGTCGACTTCCAGGCTCACGACATGTCTCAATTTTCTATCTAACTTCCCGAGCACGCCATCCAGGGCCTCGGCCTGTGCTATTGTCCTTGGAAAACCGTCCAGGATAAAGCCTTTTTCACAATCCTGTTCTTTTAGTCGTTCCTCCACCAGGCCAATGACGATATCGTCCGACACCAAGCCTCCCGTATCCATGATCTTCTTGGCCATTTTGCCAAGCTCTGTCCCGGCCCTGACAGCGGCTCTCAACATATCACCCGTTGATATTTGAGGAATATCATACTCCGCCTTGATTCTCTTGGCTTGGGTTCCCTTGCCTGCGCCCGGCGGTCCCAGTAAGATAATTTCCATGAATCCCTCCAATCGTTCTATCTGCGCCGTCCGCGGATACGCGGTCCTTTAGAACCTGCGAATCCTTCGTAATGCCTTGTTATCAAGTGTGTTTCTATCTGTTGAACAGTGTCCAGGGCAACTCCTACGACAATCAATAGTGCCGTGCCCCCAAAGTAGAAAGGTACTCCGGCTTCCAGCTTTAGAAAGGTCGGAAGTACACAAACCGCTGCAACATAAATGGCGCCGCCAAAGGTAATCCTGGACAATACCCTGTCAATATAATCTGCGGTTCTCTTTCCCGGCCTTATGCCCGGGATGTAACCTCCGTACTTCTTCATGTTCTCGGCAACATCCACGGGATTGAAGACAACAGCGGTATAAAAGAAGCAGAAGAATACTATAAGCAGTACATACATGGAAGTGTACAACCAGTTGCCTGGGCTTAATGCGCTCCTGATTGCCTGGAGAATCCAGTGATTCGAGAACTGGCTCAAGGTCGCGGGAAACAACAGTATGGATGATGCAAATATCGGAGGAATAACACCGGCAGTGTTCACCTTCAAGGGGAGATGGGTGCTGGCGCCTCCGTACATCCTTCGTCCCACGACTCTCTTCGCATATTGAACAGGTATCCTGCGTTGTCCTTGCTCAAAGAAGACGATTATACCAACCACCAAGAGCATCAAGGCTATAAGGGCAAGAAGGGTCAACGGTTGAATGAGATCCCTCTTGAAAAACGAATAAGTCTGGAATATGGCATCAGGCAACCTTGCCACTATACCGGCGTATATGATTAATGAAATCCCGTTGCCGATCCCACGTTCCGTAATCTGCTCACCCAGCCACATGATGAAAGCCGTGCCTGTGGTAAGCGTGACTACCGTAAGGAACCTGAAGGCCCACCCCGGATCCCTGACAACCAATCCACCAGTGGGAAGCTTCATACTCTCGAGGTAATATGCGATACCGATGCCCTGTATCAAGCTGATCAGTATCGTTCCATACCTCGTATACTGGGTTATCTTTTTCCTTCCTGCATCTCCTTCCTTTTGTAACCGTTCCAGGGACGGAACAACTACTGCCAGGAGCTGGAGAATAATCGAAGCACTGATATAGGGCATAATACCCAGGGCAAAAATCGAGAGCTGCCTCAAGGCACCGCCGGAAAATAGGTTCATGAGACCGAACAGAGTGCCCCCGGCTTGGGCAAAGTATTGCTTCATTACCACCCTGTCCACGCCGGGACAGGTAATAAATATACCGACCCTGTATATGGCGAGCAGGGCAAGGGTGAAGAATATCCTCTTTCGAAGCTCCGGTATCTTCGGAATATTAGCAAAGCCACCAGCCACTTGATCCTCCGGACCTGAATCTACAAATCCCGGTATTTCAGGCCTTCTCTGTCTTGCCCCCGGCCTTTTCTATTTTTTCAATCGCAGTCTTCGTAAACCGTGAAGCCCTGACCGTCAAGGCCTTGGAAATTTCGCCATTTCCCAACACTGACACACCATCTTGAACCTTGGAGATCAGCCCGGCATCCAACAGTGCTTCAACATCCACGGTGCTCCCGTCTTCGAAAGAATCATTCAGCCTGCCGACATTCACTTCAGCATAGTTCCGGCCGAAACGGTTCCTGAAACCTCTTTTGGGAAGCCTCCTCGCCAGGGGCATCTGTCCGCCTTCGAAGCCCGGCCCCTTGGTCCCGCCGGACCTGGATCTCTGTCCTTTATGCCCCTTACCGGAAGTTCCACCCCTGCCGGATCCCTCGCCCCGACCTATTCGTCTGCTCCTATGCCGGGATCCCCTGGGTGGTCTCAAGTTACTAAGATCCATTCCTATTCCTCCACTTTTTCCACTTCCACCAGGTGCTGAACCTTCAAGACCATGCCCCTGATGGACGGCGTATCCTCGCGCTCCACCACCTTGCCCAGTCTTGTAAGGCCAAGTCCCTTGAGAACATTGCGAACTTTCCGTGGTCTGGATGCGCTGCTTCCAACCAACTTGATTCTCAATTTACCAACCATTACCTGCCTCCCTCTGCGATTCCAGAAACAGGCTTACCCCTAATCACGGAATATTGGTCGGCACTCCGAAGCTGCCTGAGTGCCTCCTCGGTTGCATGGAGGATGTTATGCGGGTTGGAGCTTCCCAGGGACTTTGTCAAGATGTTCTGCACCCCTGCACATTCCATGACAGCCCTGACAGCACCGCCGGCTATTACACCGGTCCCCGGTCCGGCAGGTCTCATCAATACCCGGCCGGAGCCGAATACGCCTGTTATCTCATGAGGCAAGGTACCATTCACGAGCGGCACGGAAAACATATTTTTTCTCGCCCGATCGTTTCCTTTTCGGATTGCCTCCGGGACCTCATTGGCCTTACCAAGACCGATACCGACACGTCCCTCACCATCACCTACGACGACCAGTGCGCTGAAAGAGAATCGCCTGCCACCCTTTACAACCTTGGCTACCCGGTTAATATAAACGACCCGTTCGATCAGCCCGTCATCCATCTTTTCGAAAGCAGACAAATTCGCCTCCTCTGTTCCCAATGCCTTTTCTAGAATTTCAACCCTTTTGCCCGTGCACCATCCGCCAGGGCGGCTACTCTTCCATGGTAACGAAATCCATTACGGTCGAAAACCACCTTTTCAAGGCCCTTTTCCTTGCACCTTTCGGCAATTACTTCTCCCACAACCATGGCCTGGAGCACCTTGCCGGCCGGTTTCGGCCTGTAATGCATCGTTTTCCTGCGCACCTTGGGTGCCGCAGACATGGCTGCCTTACCGCCCTTCTTTGCTTTCTTCCCTGATTTTTGTTTTTTCTTTTCTTTTGCGCTCTTGCTCCCGGACTTTACTACAGCCTCTTCGCTTTTTGAACCTTTATCGACATCCGCCTTGGAATCGGAAGACTGCACTTCACTTTCTACAGCAGATCGTCTTTCCTTGATCTGGTTTTGTACATCATCTTCCAAGCTGGATACGACGGCAATTATCTTACCGCTCTGGTCGTCGATAACCTGGGCATAGATATGTTTGAGGCTTCTGAAAACAGTAAGTCTCGGCTGTTCAACCGTGCCCCTGACCTTCTTTCGGATACCACGTTTTCTCCTGGCCCTGGAATCTTTCCTGTTCAACTTAGACATCTTACTACATTCCTCCTGGCTGCCTACGCAGTGCCAGTTTTGCCAACCTTTTTCTTTATTTGTTCACCGGCATACCGGATACCCTTGCCCTGATACGGCTCGGGAGGCTTTATTTTTCTAACCTTGGCAGCCACCTGGCCGACCGCCTGCTTGTCGATTCCGGAAAAGACAATCTTGTTATTCTTGTCCACTGTGCAGTTTATACCTTTAGGTATGCTTACCTTCTTGGACTCGGAAAATCCCAAACTCAAAACCAGGTCTGTTCCTTGTATCTCGGCCTTGTACCCCACGCCCTGAATTTCCAGAGCCTTCTCGAATCCCTGCTTGACTCCGGTCACCATGTTGGCCACAAGCGATCGCAGCAAACCGTATCTGGCGCGATGCTGCCTGTCTTCCTGTTGTTCACAAGAAAATTTCACCGCCTTGTCATCGATCGACACCTGCACGCCATTGAGCATAGGCTGCTCCAGCGATCCCTTGGGGCCTTCCACCCTAATCATTTTGCCGTCCAAGATGTTGACCTTGACTCCATCCGGGATCGCCACAGGCTGTTTACCTATTCGTGACATCTCGGGCCTCCTTCCCTACCAAACTTCGCATAGAATCTCGCCTCCGGCGCCGATTCTTCTGGCCTCGTGATCACTCATAAGGCCTTTCGACGTGGATACTATCGATATGCCCAGCCCATTTCTCACAGACGGGATTGCATCCTTTCCCGCATATTTCCTCAAACTCGGCTTGCTTATCCGCTTGAGTCCGGAAATTGCGCCGGTACTGTCCGAAAGGTACTTTATCTGGACCGTCAGCACACCCTGCTTGTCATCTTTATTTACTGTATAACCCCTAATAAATCCTTCCGATTGCAGTATTTCGGCTATACGTATCTTTATTTTCGATGCAGGGATCACCGTTTCAGTCTGGCGTGCCATCTGGGCATTCCTGATTCTCGTGAGCATGTCCGCAATGGGATCAGTCATCATTTCTTCACCCCGTTCCTCTCACCAACTCGACTTGACGACGCCCGGAATTTCGCCTTCCAGGGCAAGATTCCGAAAACAAATTCTACACATCTGAAACTTTCGGATGAACGCCCGCGGCCGGCCGCAAAGCGGACACCTGTTGTAGTCCCTGGTGGAAAAATTATGCTTACGTTGCGCACTGATACGTTTTGATTTCTTGGCCACTTTACTACCTCCTCCTGAAAGGCATTCCGAGATGATGCAATAATGCTCGTCCCTCTTCGTCGGTCTTGGCCGTAGTAACTATGGTAACATTCATTCCCTTTATCTTTTCGACCTTGTCATAGTCTATTTCCGGGAAGATTATTTGTTCCTTCAATCCCATGGTGTAGTTCCCTCTGCCGTCGAAACTCTTTCCCGACAATCCCCTGAAGTCCCTGACCCTGGGTATCGCCAAGTTCACGAGCCGGTCGAAAAACTCGTACATTCGATCACGCCTCAATGTCACCGAGCAACCGATAGGCATTCCCTCCCTCAATTTGAAGCTGGCTATTGATTTCCTGGCCCTTGTAATCACAGGATGCTGACCCGTTATCGCCCGCAGTTCTTCTACTGCATTGTCAAGCAACTTGGCATTCTGAATAGCCTCACCCAAGCCCATATTGACCACTATCTTGCTGATCTTCGGCACCTGCATCTTGTTCTGGTACTTGAACTCTTCAAGCAGAGCCGGAACAACTTTTTCACTATAAAAATCCTGTATCCTGGCGCCCATAAGCGTACTCCTTGCCGCATTTACTCCAATTCTTCACCACACTTGGCACATACTCTGGGTCTGGTTGCATCATCCTTCACTATATGCCTGGTGGTAGTTATTTCCCCGCATCTCGGACAAATCAATCTGACGTTAGAAATGTCTATTGAAGCCTCTTTTTCGATTATTCCACCTTGCGGGTACTTTTCACTCTGGCGATGATGCCGCTTCACAAAATTAACTTTTTCGACCCAAACCCTTTTCTTCGACGGATCCACATTCAAAATTTTCCCCCTGGCTCCCTTGTCCCTTCCTGCCAGGATCACTACCTGGTCTCCCTTCTTAATTCTCAATTTGCTCATCAGAGCACCTCCGGAGCCAGAGAGATGATCTTCATGAACTTCTTGCTCCTAAGTTCTCTGGCTACAGGCCCGAAAATACGAGTACCTACAGGCTCGAACTGGGCGTTTATCAGCACCGCTGCGTTGTCATCGAACCTCAAGTACGAGCCATCCGCTCTGGCGATTGACTTGGCCGTTCTGACAACAACCGCTTTTTGCACAGTCCCTCTTTTTACCTTGGAGTTGGGAATAGCCTCTTTGACCGAAACGGTTATCACGTCGCCTACTCCTGCATAACGCCTCTTGGATCCACCAAGAACCTTTATACACATTACCTTCTTGGCGCCCGAGTTATCCGCCACGTCTAAAACAGTGTTACTCTGGATCATGGCCAGCTCCTGCTTTTAATTCCTTTGTCATCTCAATCGGCCTTTTTCACTACCCGTTTAACCATCCAATGCTTACTATGACTCAACGGCCTGGACTCCACCAGTTCCACCAGATCTCCAATCGAACAGACCGCCCTCTCATCATGAGCCATGTATCTTTTCTTCTTGTGAATGTATTTCTTGTACACAGGGTGCTTGACCTGCCTCGACACTTCCACCACAATCGTCTTCTGCATCTTGTCACTCTTTACTATGCCGATCATCGTCCTGTGCCTTGCTTGCTCCCTCATCACTCTCCTCCGCCAACCTGTTCCGTATTACTTTCCATGTTTTTTGCCGTTTTGTTTTCCATGTGCAAGTCTTGCTCACGAAGTGCGGTCTTCACCCTCGCCAAATCTCTTCTCAACTTCCGCAAGGTGGTCGTATCTTTGATTTCTCCTGCCCCTTTCTTGAAGCGGGAATCGGCCAAATCGATAGAAAACTGCCTTTCCAATTCCAAGAGTTCTTCTTTGTTTCTTTCACGCAACTCCCTGGCTTTCATCGGAGATCCTCCCTGATAACAATCCTGGTCGACAACGGCAGTTTGTGAGATGCCCTCTTCAGAGCCTCCTTTGCTACGGCAGGATCCACGCCGTCGATCTCATACAACATCTTCCCCCTTTTGACCACGCATACCCATTCTTCCGGTGCGCCCTTTCCCTTGCCCATCCTGGTCTCTGCGGGTTTCTTGGTGATCGGCTTATCCGGAAAGAGCCTGATCCAAATTCTTCCTCCACGTTTTGCGTGCCGGGTTATTGCAATCCTTGCAGCTTCGATCTGACGTGCGTTCACCCAACCGGCTTCAAGGGCCTGCAGGCCGAGAGAACCGAACGCCAGGCTGCTTCCGCGAAAGGCAGTGCCCCTCTTGCGGCCTTTTTGCTGCTTCCTGTACTTCGTTCGTTTGGGCATCAACATTTCCAGAGCCCTCCAATGCTACTGAATCACATCTTTGACAGGGACTTCACCTTTGAAGATCCACGTCTTCACTCCTATTATCCCGTATGTACACCTGGCTTCTGCGAATCCATAGTCGATCTCGGCCCTCAATGTATGCAAGGGTACCCGGCCTTCCCTGTACCATTCTCTCCTGGACATCTCGGCGCCCCCCAGCCTTCCGGCACAATGCACCTTCACTCCCTTGGCTCCGAACTTCATCGCAGTAGCAACCGCCTTCTTCATGGCTCGCCTGAATGCCACTCTGCGTTCGAGTTGTGTTGCCACGTTCTCGGCCACCAATTGAGCATTTATCTCGGCCTTCCTAATCTCTTGGATGTTGATGTGCACATCGGATTCGGTCATCTTTTGTATCTTGTTCTTGAGATCCTCAATACCCGCTCCCCGTTTGCCGATGACCAGACCCGGCCTGGCCGAATGAATATTGATGATCACATTGCTTCCCATACGCTTTATCTCTACCTTGGCTATTCCGGCTTGATTCAACTCCTTTTTTATGAACCTGCGTATATTGATATCCTCATGAAGCCATTTCGGGTAATTTTTCTCTTCATACCACTTGGAGTCCCAACTCCTGACAATTCCTAGCCTAAAGCCAACCGGGTGAACCTTCTGTCCCACTGTATTCCTCCTTACAAATCGATCCTGTCTAACTTTGCTCGATAACCAGCTTTACATGGCTGGTTCGCTTGCGAATCCGGGTCGCCCGGCCCAGGGCTCTCGGCAACCAACGTTTTATAGTAGGACCTTCATCGACCTGGATAATTCTAATCGTCATTTGATCGACATCGGATATTCCCTTTTCCTCTGCATTGGCCACAGCGGAATGAACAAGCTTAGACAATGGCGCTGCAGCCGCACGCGGGACAAAGGTCAGGATGTCCAATGCATCCCCAACCGACTTTCCACGTATCAAGTCTGCAACGTAACGAACCTTGCGCGGTGCCATCCGCAGGTATTTGAGTTTAGCCCTTGCTTCCATGGATCAATGTTCTCCAGCCTTTAAAAAAACAAGCCCTACTTGCCCTTGACCTTGCCCTTCTTGTCTCCGGCATGACCGTGGAAGGTCCTTGTCGGTGCGAATTCACCCAACTTGTGACCTACCATGTTCTCGGTAACAAAGATGGGCATAAATTTTTTCCCATTGTGTACGGCGAATGTAAGCCCCACCATTTCCGGTAGAATAGTGGATCTCCTGGACCAGGTTCGTATCGGGTGCCTCTGACCGGTTTTCTGGGCTTCCTGCACCTTCTTCATAAGGTGATCATCAATAAAAGGACCCTTCTTAATAGAGCGAGCCATACCATCCTCCCGCTATTTACGCCGCTTCACGATGTAATTATCGGTCATTTTGTTTTTCCTGGTTCTGTGGCCCTTGGTCGGCACTCCCCATGGACTGACCGGATGCCTTCCACCGCTGGTCCTGCCTTCTCCGCCTCCGTGCGGATGATCGACCGGATTCATAGCCACACCCCTCACCTTGGGCCGTCTGCCCAGCCATCTTGTACGGCCGGCCTTTCCAATTTTCATTCCCTCATGCTCCGGATTGCTTATCTGGCCTACGGTCGCCCTGCAATCCAGGTGAATCATCCTGACCTCGCCCGAAGGCAGACGTACCTGGGCATAGTTGCCCTCTTTGGCGAGCAGTTGAGCGGAACTGCCGGCGCTTCTTACAAGCTGACCGCCTTTCCCCATTTTCAATTCTATGTTGTGCATTTCGGTGCCAAGCGGCATATCGCGTAGTTTCAAGCAATTGCCCGGTCTAATCTCAGCGGATTCGCCGCTTAACACCGTATCACCTATAGAGAGGTTTACCGGCGCCAAGATGTACCGTTTCTCCCCGTCCGCATAATGCAAGAGAGCGATTCGAGCGGATCGATTCGGGTCGTACTCTATGGCTGCGACCTTTGCAGGAACATCGGGTTTGTCCCTCTTGAAATCAACCACCCGGTAACGTCTCTTCTGCCCGCCTCCACGGTGTCTCACCGTTATCCGGCCGTTCGAATTACGCCCTCCGCTCTTGCGAAGAGCTTCTGTTAACTTCTTCTCCGGCTTGGTCTTCGTTATGATGGAAAAATCAGATACCGCCATGAAACGATGACCCGGAGATGTCGGCTTGTACTTTTTAAGGCCCATAATCAAAAGCCTCCGAAACCTATACGCCCTCGAAGACGTCTATGTTTTCACCCTCTGCCAAGGTAATGACCGCTTTCTTCCAAGATCGCCGCCTGCCCATCATCAGGCCGACACGTTTCAACTTTCCCCTGACCACAATGGTTCTCACCTTTTCCACGTGGACCTTGAACATTTCTTCTACAGCCCTGGCAATCTCGATTTTGTTAGCATCCATAGCAACTTCGAAGACATTCTGATTCTCTTCATCACGCAGATCGGAAGTCTTTTCCGTAACTACAGGTCGCCTCACTATACGTCTTAAATCCTTCACGCCAACCTCCCCTGCATTCCTTCAAGCGCCTTGGTGGTGATTATCAGATCCTCGTGCTTGAGAATATCGAACAGATTCAAACCAGCCACGGGAAGATAAGTGACCTTGGGCAGATTCCTGGACGAGAGATAAAGATTTTGGTTCTCGGCATCCAAGATCAGGGCATTATCGGTTTCCAACTTGCCGAGAACATGCACAAGGCCCTTGGTCTTCGGCTCTGTAAGATTGAAATCCTCAAGGACCTTCAGCTTTCCCTGGCTGAACCGCAAGGAAAGTGCGCAGCGTAAGGCGGCGCGCCTGACCTTTTTCGGCACCCTGAAGGCATGGTCCCGTTGTTTCGGAGGAAAAGCCACTCCACCGCCTACAAAAATCGGAGCACGCCTGCTGCCATGTCTCGCCCTTCCCGTGCCCTTCTGCTTGTACATTTTTGCGCCGGTCGCTTTTACCTCGGCACGGGTCTTGGCCGAATGTGAACCCTGTCGCCTCTTTGCCTGTTGGTAACGGATTACTTCCCAGAACAAGTGGGGCTTTACCTTGACAGTGAATATCTCGTCCGGCAATTCCACGCTGCCTACCTTTTCGTTGTCAAGATTTACTACATCGGTTTGTGACATTTCACGCCTCTCGCCGTCCTCACCTTAGGACCTTATCTCCACGTCCACGCCTGCTGAAAGATCCAGTTTCATCAATGCATCCAATGTCTGCTGGGTCGGTTCGAGAATGTCGAGGAGTCTCTTATGTGTCCTGATCTCGAACTGCTCCCTGGATTTCTTGTCTATGTGCGGTGAACGCAAAACACAGTACTTGTTAATCTTGGTCGGCAATGGAATGGGACCGACCACCCTGGCGCCCGTCCGTTTGGCCGTATCCACGATCTCGCTGGCCGACTGATCCAGCAGCTTGTGATCGTATGCCTTTAGTCTTATTCGGATCTTCTGTCCAGTCATTATCAGGCCTCCAACCCGATTCTCACCCGGCTTATTCCAGGATTTCCACTACAACGCCGGCCCCGACAGTGCGCCCGCCCTCGCGAATCGCAAACCGGAGTTCCTTTTCCATCGCTATCTCCG
>JAADFL010000044.1 GCA_013152945.1 Deltaproteobacteria bacterium
TGGGACGTATAAATTGCGGGTATTGGCCGGGGTAAGATGCGAAGAGGCTCCTTGCAAAAGAGTTGGGCCGGGATAGCTGATTAATAGTCCCTGCCCTCATGAAATGAACACTGGATCTTGTACTTGCCAAAGGCCAAGGAGCGTACATTTCCTGTTTTTTATGGTTTCATATGTGTTGTTTGCCATGCCTGGTGCTGAAAACCTTTCATCCAAATCAACAATATAAACCCTTTGCAGGTTATTACATGCATGCCATGTATTAATTCGGCCCTAAAAAAAGCAAAACATGAAAAATCAACTTGGGTAGGGGGGCATGGGTAGGGGGGCATGCAAAAAAGTGAAACATGAAAAATCAACTTGGGTAGGGGGGCATGCATCGTGTAATATTCCTGGTGCTAAGGAGGTTGCCATGATGAATAAGATGGAAAATGTTATTCCCGATTACGCCGTATCTCTAGCAACTGGTTCCGAACGTAGCGAATTCATCCGGCGTACTTATACTCACCTGGCCGGGGCAATCCTGGCCTTTATCGTGATCGAGTACTTGCTGCTGGTGCCGTTCAAAGAAATAACCCTACCCCTAATCCAAAGCATGCTTGGCAGTCGCTACGGTTGGTTACTGGTACTGGGCTTGTTCATGCTGGTCGGGTACATCGCCGACCGCTGGGCCCGTTCTACACAATCGAAGAACATGCAATATGCCGGGCTCGCACTGTACGTTGTGGCAGAGGCCGTAATCTTCCTGCCCCTTCTCTATGTAGCCGCATATTTTACTTCGCCCAATGTGCTCCCAACCGCCGCAGTGCTTACATTGTGTCTCTTTGCCGGCCTGACTGGAACCGTGTTCATCACAAAGAAGGATTTTTCCTTCATGCGTGGAATACTCACTATCGGGAGCTTCGTGGCACTGGGAATCATTGTCTGCGGTGTGTTATTCGGCTTCGATCTTGGAACTTTCTTCTCTGTGGCCATGATCGCCCTTGCCGGTGGTTACATCCTGTATTACACCTCGGCAGTCATGAAATACTATCGGACCGATCAGTACGTTGCTGCGTCCCTGGCCCTTTTCGCCGCCGTTGCATTGATGTTCTGGTACGTGCTGCGATTACTCATGGCACTGAACCGGAGATGAAATCTCAAGTATGAAGGCCTTCGAACATTCCATTAAAATCGTTACAGAATATTTTAGCTTGTTCTTTCTGCATATCAATCTGCAACTCCAGCCGCATTAACCTTGAATATATCACCAATTGACGTAGAATCAACTCAAGGTAATCGATTCGAGTTCCTCCTCAACCGGAGGTGTGTCATGAAACGCCGGGCTTTTTCATTTATCATTTCCACCTTTATCTTGTATGCCTTTGCGGCACAATCAGGCCAATTCAAGAATGACCTGCTTATAATCGTGGATACTTCCAGCTCAATGTGCTGGGATGCCTCGGGCAACAGGACCTGCGGTGACGGGTCCAGGGAATACCCGGGCATAGATACCAACAACAATGGACTGGCAGATGACTCCAGGATGTTTATAACAAAAAACGCACTTAGAACGCTATTGGACAAGAAAAGCGACATAAGACTGGGGCTTATGAGGTATTGGCAAAAAGAAGGCAGCAAGATTAATAGGGGTGATGAATACAGGGTGGCCGGCGCGCCGTGCCGTGAGGTGGCCCGACCGGATGAAATGCCTTTACTTAACTACGACGGCAGGGAGAACTGTAAACATGGCGGCCAGGTTATTGTTCCGATTGCAGACGACAACCGCCAGACAATACTTTCCTGGATAGACAACACGGAGTCATGGCCTCAAAACAAGGAACTTCGTGCCCAGGGATTTACGCCCTTGGCTATGTCACTCGATTCGGCAAAGACATATTTCTCAGACGAGGTTATACCATCCGACGAGAATCGTGACTGCAAAACCTTCAACGTGCTGATAATCACTGACGGCGAGGACACATGCGGCGGAGACCCGGTCGCAAGTGTAAAAGCTTTGCGCAGCATTCTCTATAACAACGAGAATTACGATGTAAGGACCTTTGTCATTGGTTTCGGCAGCCAGATGGTGGGCTCCGGAACCTTGGATGCAATGGCAAGAGAAGGAGGAACAGCAGTAGACGATCAGGGTAACCTGGATCCAAACTTCGGGCATGCATATTTTGCAAGCGACCAGGACAGTCTGGAAGCAGTATTGAAAGCCATACTGGAATCCGCTCTAAAAGACGAAGTATGTGACGGCAAGGACAATGATTGTGACGGCCAAATCGACGAGGACCTCTGGAAGGTCTGTTGGACCGAATGCGGCATAGGTGCAGAGGGATGCGTAGGGGGCGAATGGAAAGGTTGCACGGCACCAAAACCGCAAACCGAAATATGCGATCACCTCGACAATGACTGCGATGGACAGGTGGATGAAGGACTCACCAATGCCTGTAAAACATGCGGAAAACCGCCCGATGAAATTTGTAACGGCATTGATGACGATTGTGACGGCCAAATCGATGAGGACAACCCCTGTCCGGGGGACGAGATTTGCAAGTACGGTGAATGTCTTGAACGATGTGATTTCGGCGAATGCCCAAGCGGCTTTGTTTGCGAACAAAATTATTGTGCACCAAGGAACTGCACTTCCGATGCAGACTGCCTAAAACCCCGGACCTGCAAGCGGGGTCATTGCGCCTCTCCCTGCGCCTTTATGGATTGCGGCCCGGGAGCCTCTTGTGTAAACGGCGAATGCGTAGAGTCTTCATGCAATGCAACAGGATGCCCGGACGGAGAAATTTGCGAATGGGGTGAATGCGTACCTGATCCATGTGCCGGAGTAAATTGCGGCGACAACCAATACTGCAGGATGGGAGAATGCCGTGATTCATGCGCATGGGTCGATTGTGAACAGGGGCAAACATGTGTAGACGGTCATTGCGCCATCGATCCCTGCTTTGGCAAGGATTGCGGCGCCGGCCTGAAGTGCGTGGACGGAAAATGTGTATCCGACCCATGCTACTATGTTTCATGTAACGGAAATGAAGTATGCCGCTCCGGCAAGTGTATGCGGGACCCTTGTGAAAGGATAAACTGTCCGGAAGGCGAACATTGCCAGGATGAACAATGTGTACTGGGGACTGAAGGCGACACCGATACGGACACCGATACGGACACCGATACGGATACCGATACGGATATGGACACGGATGCGGACACTGATACGGATATGGACACGGACACGGATACCGATACGGATACGGACACTGATACGGATACGGACACTGATACAAAAAGTAATAACGGCAATGCTTCGCCAAGTTCAGGATGCGGATGCTCCTATCGTGACACAACCGGCAGCGCCTCAACGGGTACTGCGCTTCTTGCATTCTTCATGCTCCTTTTCGTAATGCTTGGGAAAAAAAGGTAATCGTCACTTTCCCGTTTGCCGGGGATTATGATCATTCGATTGACACCAAAGCCTGTTTCATGGCAAACAGGTTTTTCTGTTCGGCACAATGAAAATTCGTGGAGGGTACATCAAGTGACGAAGCGAATACTGGTTATCGATGACGATAAGCAATTGAGAAAATTACTAAAGGATATTTTGTCTAAAGCATCCTATGATGCAGAGACTGCTGCAAATGCATTTCAGGCCCTGGAAATCCTCGCAGACAATCACTTTGACCTGGTTCTCATGGACCTGATGATGCCAAGCATGGATGGTTACGAGCTTTTTTCCATCCTCAGGGAGGATGCTGCTACAAAGAATATCCCTGTAATAGCCGTGACTGCGCTCGACGATCCCAGGAACAAGGAAAGAATCCGGGAGATTGGCTTTTTTGCCCATGTTGCAAAGCCTTTTGAAATGGAAGAATTGATGGCTATTGTTAAAAAAGCCCTGGCCACTTGATCGGAGCCCCTGTGCTTGGACGTACCGGTAAATTTTATTTTTTCGAAGTCTTGTAATTCCAGATCATTCCGATAATTGAAACAAGTCCGACCAGCCCGAGTATGCACCAAATTATCCAGGGATGGTACTCCTTCCAGAGCAAATCCACTGCCTGGTGCTCTGAAACACCGGCACGTTTCGCCAGGGTGGGAATGATATCGGATGGAGACAAGGCCTGTACCTGTGCTGTAGTCATGTTCAGGTGCTCGACCAAGTAGTTCTTCGCCAACTCCGCCTTGGAGGAAAATGCATCGTACAGCGGACCTGAAACAAAATTACCGATGCCCCAGCCGAATGCAAAGGGCATGTTGGAATACCCCATGTACTGGGCCTTCTTGTCGGGCGGAGCGGTCATTCCGACGTACTCTGAAAATTTTGGGCTACAGATGATTTCGCCTATGGCGAAAACAAAGATAAAAAATGCCGCTATTAACCCAACATTGGTGACACCTGCACCAATAAAACCAATAAGGCCGATTATCATGCCAAGCACCAGAGAGGTCATCATCTTGTACCTGCCGAAGAACCACGACAAGGGTATTACGAACAGGATGATGGTGAATGAGTCTATGTTTATAAGTATTTCCGGTTTGGCTGCACCCGATGCTGTCACGAAACCATGCGCTCCTTCACCAAGCACGGAAAACAGGAAAGCACCAACATCTGTCGTATCCACCCATTCATCTATGAAATTCGGCAGCAGATCCCAGAGTTGCATAAACATGAACCAGAATCCCGACACAACCAGGAGAAACCTGAACATGGACTGATCGTGCCAGAGTTGCTTCATCGTATCTATAAACACCTTTGCCGAACTTTTTTCCCCGGCCTTGGGATCCCTCTCCGGTTCCCTGAATAAAATGAGACAAAATGCAAGGTTCAAGGCGGTAACTATTGCAGCGCCATAGAATACATGACTCCACGTGGGATTTAATACAGGATCACCCCTAAGCCAAGCTGCAGCCATTGGAGCAAGAAATCCACCTATGTTGACCACCCAGTAGAATATTCCGAAACCAAGACCGGAATTGCTTTCGTCCAGGGCCTTTGCAACCGCGCCCTGTACAGGAGGTTTAAAAACCGCCGTGCCCATGCCTACCAACATGGCTGCCATCATCATGATCCAAAACCGGAGGGCGTGTGAATCTCCTGCGAGCCCGATAATGTTGGCCATAAGAATATAACCCAGGAAGTTCAGAGTGAAGGCCACCACAAGACTCTTCCTATATCCATATGCATCGCTATACCCTCCCGTCACCATGGGAAGCAGGCATTGAATCCATGCCCATACGCCGAATATGATGCCTTTTTCAGTCATGGAAAGCTGTAACACGGATTTGGGGCTGAACATGTACAACGGAAGTATGGCCCTTACCCCGAAAAAGGCCAGCCTTTCCATTGCCTCGGACGCATTGGAAATCCAAAAATTGTAACCCATGGCCCTTACCTGGGCCCAGGCGGAAATCTTCTTTTTTGTTTCTTCTTCAACCATACCTATTCTCCACCCATTGCACTCCGCCTTGTTTAAAGCCGGACTATTCTACAACACACGCAAAAACCAGCACTTCAAATACTCTGTTTCAGGCACGCCGAGACGTACCGGATGATCTCTTCCTGCACCACGCTTTTCCAAGACCTGAATCGTTCTGCCTGTATCTGCTGCAGCCGCAGACAAGATGTTATCGAATTCAAACGCATTTACGTGAGGAGAGCAACAACAAGTTATGATAACACCGCCACGTTCAACCAATTTCATGGCCCTCAAGTTTAATTCCTTGTATCCCCGCAATGCAGAGTCCAGAGAGGATTTCTTCTTTGCAAGGGATGGCGGATCTAGAACCACGACCTGGTATCTGTCATTGGAAGCATCCCTGTCCCTCAAGTAATCAAAGGCATTGGCTTTTACGACTTTGATTCTGTCTGCAAGACTATTACGTTCCGCATTCATGCCTATCACGGCACATGCGTCATCACCGGCCTCGACCGATGTTACCCGTGACGAACCCGCTCGAGCCAAATTCAGTGCAAACCCACCGTGATAACTAAAAACATCGAGTGCCGGGCCCATCGCATATTTCCTGGATTCCAGGTGGTTCTCCTGCTGGTCCAGAAAATCACCTGTTTTTTGCCCCCTGACCAAGTCTGTTGTGAATACCAGGTCGTTCCATTCGCCATAGGTAACCGGAAGGCCTGCTCCTTCGATATCTGTTCTCTCCTCCAGTTTGCAACCAAAACCATTTGTTTCGAATACTTTGATATCCTTTTGTAGGCTTTCATGCTTCCTTGCCGAAGCATCATTTCGAAGCACTAGATTCTTTATTCCATTTTCAAACCACTCTGTCTTGCCCGCCACCTCCACCAGTAATTCCAATATCATGTCCAACATGGATTCCAGGGCCGAGGAAAGAACTTGTATCGAAAGGGAATCCTTGTACAAATCTACGAACAAGCCCGGTAGTCCATCCGCCTCACCATGAACCCACCTGAACGCACTGCCCCTTGGAAAAATATTCACCCTGTATACCAGGGCGCGTTCAAGCATGCCCATAAACCAGGTCCTATCTATTCTTTCTCTGCCACGGGTCAATGTCCTAATCCAAAGATCACTTGCATTGCTATAGAGTCCGCGGCCCAGCCACTGCCCGTTTGGACCACGAATGCCGACTATCGACTTATCCGGGCAGTCCTTTGACAGTCTCATCACATCCGACTTGAATATCCATGGATGGCCGGACAACAGCCTTGCCATTCCCCTACTGCTCAGAAATGCTACTGGTTCGGCACCTCGGAATTCATTACGAGCTTTTCCGTAGTTCATAGAATTTCCGATGAGCCGTTATTACTGTATAGGCCTATGAATTCATCGTGGAGCAACCTTGTAACCTGATGGACCTTCACGGTTTCAACAAGGAATGTGATTCTGAATCGCGAAGTACCGGCGAGTAGGGGCTCGACCTTGTTCTTGCGTAGCAAGTCGATTGCTCTTCGGAAATTCGCATGACTCGTGTTAATGCCTTCACCGAGTAATGACACTGCTCCGAGATCATTTCTAACCAGAAGGTCATCACCAAATTCCTGATCAAGTATCTCCGTCAACCCATTGGACGCTTTTGCCGTGTCCCCGGCCGAAAGCAACAGGCTGACCATTCCGTCCCCCATTCCGGTTTCAGAAAAGAGCACCAGTTGTTTCCCGCAAAGTCCCTTGTCATCCAGGAAGGACAGCAAGTCTTCCAATATATTCATCCTGCCTTCCAGCAGCATTACGTTGTCCTCGTGTGTTATTCCGGCGACCCTGTTGAGCGAAGACAGAGGCATTTTTCTTACCACTGTTCCCCCCTCCCCTTTTGCGGAACGCAAATACAGTGCAATCCCGCTTTTCTTGGCAAATTCCACTGCATCCGCAGCCAACACCCTGGCTCCTGATTCGGACATCTCCTGCATGACCTCGTAACCGATTTCATCGAGCCTTATGGCTTTATGGACCACTTTCGGATCTGCTGAATATACACCGTCCACGTCTGAACATATCTCGCAATATTCAGCGCCGAGAGCTGCAGCCAGGGCAACGGCCGTGGTATCGGAACCGCCCCTGCCAAGAGTGGTTATCTCCCTCTTGTAACTCATTCCCTGGTATCCTGCGATCACGACTATCCTGTTACGATCCAATTCGTCCTGCACCCTTACCGGCCTCATCTCTATGATACGAGCCCTGTAGTGAGCGTCATTAGTGATAATCCCGCATTGTGAACCTGTAAGCGATATGGCGTCCCTGCCAAGCCTCTGCAACGCCATGCAAAGCAATGACATGGTTATCCTCTCACCAACAGAGAGCAACATGTCCAGTTCTCTTTCCGACGGCTGCGGATCGACCTTTTTGGCAAGGTCCAACAGTTCATCAGTGGTCTTTCCCATGGCCGACACCACCACTACTATCTTGTTCCCCTTGTCGGCGATTTTTGAAATTCTACTCGCAACCTCCCGGATCTTCTCCGGCGTGGCCACGGATGAACCACCATATTTTTGCACTATTACAGGCACAAACTATCTCCATTCCATAGTCACACCAGGGTCTCTCACCTCGTTACCTGATTATCTTATTACTTTTTCCCCTCTTTATTTGCACGTCTTTCTTTTGCCTTCATGCTCGGTTTGACTTTCAGACCCAGGCGATCCAATTCCTCGAAAAGCCTCTCGGTAAGCGATGCAGGATCCCTGAAGGCCACATATTCCCTGCCGTTTATATACACTGCAGGCACACCGTCTATACCCAACTTGTTTCCTTCCTTGACATCATGGTCTATGGGCTCCAAGGTCGACGGATCATCCAGGCCGGTTCCTTTCATGCCGAGTTGCTTTGCAAGCTTGGCAAGAGCCTTGGGCTTCAGGTCCGGCGGTTTCGAAGTTAACCTTTTATATACTTCCCAAAACTTGCCCTCCCGGAAAGCCTGGACTCCGAACCTTGCAGCTCCGAGGGCGAACGGATGAAGTTTTGAAATAGGAAAAAACTTGTATCCAAGAGCCACCTGATCCGGAGAAAAATTTTCTATTATCCCCTTTAGGACAACTGCCGTCTGCCTACAGTACGGGCACTCGAACTCAGAAAATTCCACCACAATCACAGGGGCCTTGGGGCTTCCAAGTACAGGTCTATCCTTGAGGTCTATTTGTTTTACCGGATTTTCAAAGGATGTCTTCCTTCTTTTGAGTTCCTCCAATATTTCATTTTGCTTGAAGCCGGTGGCAGCCATTCGTGCCGCAGCCCACCAAAGCCGCTCTGCGAACCTGCTCGGCTGTTTTTCGGCCAGGCAACATGAAATAGTCTTGTTGCAATCACCGTATGATTCAGCCTTGGCAATGACATCTAGTAAAAGTTTATTTTCCTTGTCCTTCAACTTGGGATGATGCTTAAACTTGTCAGGCAATTCACAGTCTGTGATGTGTTTGCCGGTTATTGCCGAACCGGCACCGGTTTTCGTTGCAGACCCAGCCGGTCTGGATAAGAAAATAGATAACAACATGAATCCTACAGTGGCCGTCCTTGTTTTTATCTGCCGTGTGCCAGCCTGTATCCGTGTTCTTTCTCCTGCATATCCTGTAAACATGATGATTCACCTCTCAAACGTCTACATCGTCCATGTCTTTGTAAAAGCCTAAATATTTATTGTCAATAAAGGGTTTGATATATTAGTTTTTATTTTGCTTTCAGTAGAGGTTCGATTTATGAACGCAATGGATTTAGACATGGAATACAAGACAAATAGAAATATACCGATTGAAATCAGGTTGATGGATTGCATCCAGGGAATGTCAGAATTGAACGACTCTTCAGTCGATGTCGTTGTAACATCCCCCCCATATAATCTTGGAATAGGGTACTCGAGGTACCGTGACGACATTCCAAGACAGGAATACCTCGAGTGGACGAATTCATGGATCGGACAAGTCGCAAGGGTCATGAAGAGACAAGGTTCCTTCTTCTTGAATGTTTCCGGTTCACCCACCGACCCTTGGCTTCCATTCCAGGTTCTTGAGCAAGCCGGCAGGCATCTTAAGCTTCAGAATGTTATACACTGGGTCAAATCCATAGCTATCGATCGAGGCGATATGGGAAATTATCAGGGCAGGCCCGCCAAGCTGGCTGTCGGCCACTACAAGCCCATTAATTCGAATAGATTCCTAAATGATGCTCATGAGTATATATTTCATCTCACCAAGGCAGGCACCACCAAATTGAACAAACTTGCAATCGGAGTCGAGTACACGGACCAGAGCAACAAAAGCAGGTGGAAAAACGCGGGGAAAGGCCTGCGAGGCAGGGGAAACGTATGGTTCATCCCTTACAAGACCATAAGAATGAGAGCTAAAGACAGGCCTCACCCTGCCACTTTTCCCGTAAAACTACCAAGGATGTGCATTCAACTTCATGACACGAAAGGGACGGATATGGTGCTGGATCCGTTTCTCGGTCTTGGAAGCACTGCCCTGGCCTGTATTGAATTGGATGTACCGTTCCTGGGATTTGAAATAGATGAAGTATATTTTAAAGAAACTCAAAAGAGAATCGAAAGCCAACTCGCGAAAACAATGCCTTTCGATTTCAAACCCGAATCATGATTTTCCTTTCTTCCAAATAAATCTTTTCCATTTTTTAATCGCTGTACTGTCTCAAATGCCTGGCCAAGCAGTATCATGGGTGAAGATATGGTCGCGGGCTGTTTTTTGTGGGGCACCTAGCGCATGGAAATAACAAGGGAATCATCATGGCATCGAAATCAACCTCGGTGGGGATGCTCGGTGTGGGGATGCTCAGGCGGGGATGCTTCGGTGCTTAAAACCCTCGCCCCTACTCGATTACTTTGGAGACCTTGTCTATCGGCAACCTTTCAGGTTTACCGGGGCCTTCAGCAGGCTTTCCTATTGCCACGAGCGCCACCGGCCGGCGAAATTCAGGCAAGGATAAGACCTTGGAGACCATTCGTTCATCAAAAGCCCCCACCCATGAACTTCCGAATCCCAATGCATGGGCGGCAAGAAGCATATTCATGGTTGCTGCAGCAGTATCTTGCAGACAATACAGACTCACACCTCTTTCCCCATAGGCAGTCATGGCACGGCCCAGGTCTGCACAGACCACGATTACAACAGGTGCTGTAGCCAGGAATGCCTGTCCGAGTGCAGCTTCAGCTAATTTCCTCCTGACATCCGGATTTCTGACGACAAGGAAGTGCCATGGTTGTGAATTTCCGGCATTGGGTGCATGAATGGCCGCTTTCAAGAGACTTTGCACAACTGTTTCTGAAACAGGATCATCTCTAAATCGCCGTATGGTCCTTCTTGTTGTTATTACTTCCAGAACATGCCTTATTGCATCACTGTTGCGACCCAAAGCAAGCCTCCGATCTCTTATTCATCATCCTGGGAACCTAAATCCAAAGATCTGCAATGTCCCTTCAAACAAACTTCCTTCTCGCGGCAGTCACAGTCCCACCTGCACCCGTCAACGCAGAATCCTCCTTCGCATACAAGTAACTTCGGACAGTCTGCATCAGACCTGCAGGCACCCGAACCTGAAACGCAAGCAGAGAACATTGCCGTCATTGACAACGTGAAAAAAATCAAAACCAACGAAAAAACGAGACGATTCATCTTTTTTACCTAGTTGCCGTCGTCATCTTTATCACAGTCGGTAAACACTGTCGCACCCCTTGAACGAAGCTCCTCAATGTTGGAGCCCTGGGCCTGGCAATCAAGAGAATTTCCTTTCAAGTCCACCAAATCGCCTTTTCCGATTCCCGGGTTTTCCACAAGTGCTTCCAGGTTGCTAATATTGTTTTCCGCCAGATTGAGAGTCGACAACTCCAACAGGCCTGACAACGGCTTAAGGTTTGCCACATGGTTTTTCCACAACTGGAGACTCTGAAGTTGTAAAATCTCCGCCAACGGGGTCAAATTCGACACCCTGTTTTCATTGAGGTGAAGTTCCAGTAAAGAAGGATGTCCGGACAAAGGCGACAGGTTGGCGACCCGGTTGTTGTCGAGATATAGTTTTTTTAAAGTTATGAAACATTGAAGGCCGGAAATATTGGAAACGTTTTTGTTGGCAACATCCAACTCGGTCATCCCCTGGATGTCCCGGTAAACCAATTCCCGGTCCTCCGGCAACCCGAGGAGATCCCTGACGGCTTGCCTTAGATTCCTGTCGGGAAGCATGTGCCAACTCTTGTCTTCCGGGTCAGTTACAGGATCTACACAAGTATCGGGAATACAGTCACCGAACTTGCACACAAGGCCTTCATCGCAGTCAGCAGCAGTTGCACATTCTTCTTCCCCACGGCAACCAATGAGGTTATGCGCAACCAATGATGATAAAATAACGGCCATAACAATAAATAACATATTAAGACAACGCATGCGGTTACCTCCAAGCCAGCCGATCCAACCGAAAAATGAATATAAAAAGTTGACCGGACACAGCTTGCAACATTAACCTTAGAACAGGATAAAGAAAAGCTCCTGGCCGGGCAAGCAAATTAATTCGCCGGGAGCTCGAACAGGGCACATGGGTTGCCCTGGAAAAAGGAGGGTGACCATGAAAATCACCTCATGCGAGCATAATGGGCATAGTGAAACGAATCTGAATGCCACCTTGTTTTTCTTATCGGCACTTTTGTTTTTTACAACATTGCCGTTGAGCACTGAAGCCAAAGATCCGCTGGCTCCGCTCAAGGGCAGGATAATAATCAATCCATCGACAATATATGTACCTGATAACAGTGAAGACTTTGTAAGAAGCATGCTGGATCAACACAATCCGGTAATAAAACCCGATTTCAACGGCCAATACAAGATTCATTACATCGCATTCTTCAAGAATAAGCCCAATACGAAGAAATTATTCGTAATCGTGGGATCAAAAGACGGTGAGGTGCTCCAGATGGCGGAGGTGCCGATAAAACCAGATCAAACTACATTGCAATCTTTCTTGATTGTGGAAGGAAAGCCTAAACCCGGCAAGACTTACAAATTGAAGGTGCTCAAGGTGAAAGGGAAGAAGGAAAAGATAATTGCAGAGGAAACCGTGCATCTTAAGCTTGTGGCAGGTAACGGCGGAAAATAGCTAAAAGAACCTGGATCCGCCTCTAACAAACTAATTTGAGCTTCGGCCAATAAATCGCCGTTGTCAACTTGACCAAATATTATTTAATCATTAGAGTTTCAAAAGGTAGGTGCTGAAATCCCCGATCTTTACATTGTACCGGCTCGTGATCTGAATTTCTTTGGTCCGGGCACCGGGAGGTGATGACATGAAGATACCACGCATCGTAGCGACACTCGTCCTGACATTGGCTCCCTTATCCATGTTAAACACATCCGGCTGTGGAGAAACCACGAAATCACAATGCACCCAAAATGGCGACTGTGCCTTTTACCAAGTTTGTGAAGGCGGCGCTTGTCAATCAATCCCCTGTAGTGAAGACAAGGATTGCCCGATAAACAGCAGTTGTGTCAACTTCAAGTGCGCGCCTGCAGGAGACGCGGACACTGACACAGACACCGATATCGATACGGATACTGACACAGACACGGACACTGACACCGATATTGATACGGACACTGACACAGACACTGACACCGATATTGATACGGACACAGATACGGACACCGACACAGACGCCGATATTGATACGGACGCAGATACGGATACTGATACGGATACTGATACGGCTCACCCGGCAATTGCAACAATTCCCACCATTCTTGATTTCGGGTACGTTCCGGGTGGACGAATAAACATGTTGTCAGTATTGGTAAAGAGCATTGGTAAAAAGGCTCTTGTTGTTGATTCAGTAAAACTTTCCCAAGAATCAAGCCCGAATTTTTCCCTGGATTTGGGCAATACAGAATTTCCGCTTTCGCTGAAACCTGGCGGCAGTTGGTCTTTCAAGACTGTCTATGCCCCGCCGGTGGATGCGGAAGAAACCGGGAAAATCATAATAAAGTGTAATGATCCCGGCAAGTCACAGGTCGAGATTCCGGTGTCGAGCAAATTGAAAGGCACCCCGTGGATTGAAACAGACCCGGCAAAGAACCAAGGCCTGGATTTCGGCCGGGCAAGGATAGGAGACCAGGTAATAAAGAATGTGAAAATATTGTCAACCGGGACACGAACACTGGACGTCAACGGACTTACAATAACCGGAAACGGGCGGAATGCCTTTAGTGTGGATGCCTCTGTAATACTGCCGATCCCGGTAACGCCGGGCGGAGAATATGATTTGCCTTTGATATTCAAGCCAACCGATGAAAAAGTTTTCAATGCGGAATTGAACATACAAAGTAATGCTCAAAATGACCCGTCGATAAAAATATACCTCCTTGGCACGGGAATCGGGTCGGACTTACAAATATACCCTTCAAGCCTGGAATTCGGTCAGCAACCCGCCGGTTGCGGCAGTCCTTTTATTAATGTCTATGTGTATAACCGTAGTGATAATGATATACAATTGACATCACTCGATATCGATCCACAAGGCAGTGATTTCTCCATAGAAAATCCACCCAGCTTGCCTTACTTGCTGGATGCCATCAGCGGTACATTGATTATCCGGGTGGTATATTCTCCCTTGGATCAGGGAGTCGACAGTGCAAACCTGGTGCTTAAGGCCAATTACTCGTCCGGGCCGGAGGCCGGAAATTCGCTCCCGGACTCACCGTTCGAAATACCGATGCACGGTGAGGGAATCGGCCAGGAAAGGCAAGACATATTCACCCAGGCCGCAATATACGGCAAGGTCGACATACTATGGGTCGTGGACAACTCGGGATCCATGTCTGACAACCAGAAAAATATCGGCGACAATTTTCAGAAATTCATCGACGTAGCCGTGCAATACGATGCAGACTATCATATCGGCGTGATAACCACCGACGTTGACGATTCTTCACAGAAAGGAAAGTTGCAAGGCACGCCGAAATTCATTGATAAAAACACACCCAACCCGGCAAACGCCTTCAAATCGAATGTAATGGTAGGGGCAAACGGCTCTGCCACGGAGCAGGGCCTATACGCATCTTATCTCGCGTTCAAGGATACGGCCGCAGCCAGCTACAACCAGGGTTTTCTGCGAGACGATGCAAGATTGGCTGTAATCTACGTCAGTGATGAGCAGGATCAGTCTGAATGCACCAGGTTCATATGCAACGATAGCACAGGCGACGGTTACAAGCCTGTATCGACATATGTCAACTTCCTGAAAAACCTGAAGCACTTTGTACCGGGCCAGGTTGTGCTGTCAGCTTTTGTCATGGTACCTCCGGGAAACTCTTGCGCAGAAGGAGCCACGCCTGGAACCAGGTACATAGAAGCGGCCCAGGACACAGGGGGAGTCGTTGAGTCCATTTGCGCCCCGGACTGGGCTCAATCGCTCCAAAACCTGGGATTGAACGCATTCGGGCTGCCGGACACTTTCTACTTGTCCAGTGAGCCTGGCCAGGGAACAATAACCGTGTTCATAGAGCCAAGCGATCCGAATGATCCCAGGGGCGCCAGATTCCAGGTCCCGGAGGATACGAGCAACGGCTGGAAATATTGGCCCGGGCCGCCTTCCATCAGGTTCTATGGCAACCAGGTCCCGAAACCGGGCGACAAGATCGAAGTCAATTACAAGGCGTGCCCCTAAGCATTTTTTCTTGTTCTTTTCCCTGCCCTGATTTCTCTCCAAAGGTGATATTTTTCAATCCGGATATCCCGCCTCATCCTGTACCATTCTGTTGGTTGTACGATTCAAGTGTATATTACAATAGAAAACGCAGTCAGTCACATCTCGGCTAATTTAGTCCGGCCGAATTCGAGAGACTCACCGGGAAGACAACGACTGTGGCAGCACAAATCGACCTGTCTATTTTTAGGGCAAGGTCAAATCTGCACTCAAGTTTAAAGCAACCAATCCGAATTTAATAATTAAGGGCCGGCTGCAAATACAGCAGCCCGCTCTGCCCGGAGTGTTCATGGCAAACGACAAGTTGGCAAAGGTTGTCAAGGCGATTGAGAGTTCGGACCTGGGGTCCATTAAGGTCATCCTGTCCGGCCTCGTAAAGCTGGCCAACGATCCTATGGCCAATATCAAAGATCTGCAGAATATCATCAAGCTGGACCCGCCGTTGGCGGGAAAGATCCTGTCTGTCGCCAATTCCGCGTACTATGCTACGCAAAGAAGATTCAACAACATCGAACAAGCAGTCATATGGATTGGACTTGAAGCAGTCAAAGAAATTGCATTGAGTCAATTCGCCTGTGATATTTTCACAATGAATTCGAAAAAACATCGAATCCGCTCCAGGTTATCATTGTGGCGGCATAGCCTTGTAGTGGCCATATTGGCAAAGCTGATATACAGGCGGGAATTGGGTAAACCTGGAGGAAATGCATTTACCGCCGGAATAATTCATGATATCGGATTAATCTTCGAAGACCAGCACTTAAACGGAGATTTCGTGACAGTACTTGAAGAAATGGATGAATATGATGGTTCCATAGTCGACATTGAACAGAAGGTCCTGGGGTTCGATCATGCAGGTCTGGCTATGACCATCGCCAACAGATGGGATTTCCCATCTGACATCGCCTTTGCTTTGGCAGGCCACCACGGCCCTGATTCAACTCCGTCGAATTTCCGTATGCTGACAAATGTCATTTTCCTGTGTGACAATGTAAGCCATGACATGGGATTCGGTTTCTATGAGTTGAGCCAGGAGCAGGTAAATGAAAACATCAAGAATTCCCTGGAATTACTCCAAATAGATGAGCATAGCCTGGACCTCTTGTCCGAGGATGTAAACTTTGAACTCGATAACATGCTGAAAAACTTTTCACCTTTTTAAAACATCTTTTGACATTGTTCGCTTCAAGGGCCGGGGTTTATTTACGCCTACATTAAGTTAAACAAACCAAGGCCGGTATAAATGTTTTTCTAAAGTTCGGAAAAAACTTGAACAACTCGTTGATAAAATGGCATTAGTGATCCGTAACCCGGTGCTTTGAAATCAAAAATTTGCGGCATAATAGGCGTTATACGGGAAAGAATCCGAATTGAGCCTGCTTAACCCATGAGTTTTACGGAATGACTAGTAAGGGCATGAATGAAAAAAAACTGGGATTGCTTGGAGCCACAGGCATAGGCATTGGGGCCATTGTCGGTGGCGGCATCCTGGCCTTGGCCGGCGTGGCGTTCGCCACTACCGGCCCGAGTGCAATCGCAGCATTTGCAGGCAACGGCTTACTGGCATTGCTTACAGCCCTTTCATTTGCCGAATTGTCTGCCAGGTTCCCGGAGCCGGGCGGCACGTATACCTTTGCTCGCAAGGTTCTGACCGTGGAAGCCGCCTTTGCCGTGGGCTGGGTCGTATGGTTCGCATCAGTGGTGGCAGCCGTCCTGTATGCTCTTGGATTTGCTGCATTCCTCGTGCCGGTACTGGAACACATTTGGACCGCAACCGGTGCTGCACCACCAACATGGCTTGGCAGCCGTTTCACCATGCTGATTTACGCACTTGGTGCAGTGGGATTTTATACATGGAGCTTGTCACGTTACAGTAGAGGCGGTCGTCCATGGGCTACAATCGGCAAACTGGTCATGTTCGGCATCCTGCTTGTGGGCGGCGCCTTTATGCTGGCGATTCAACCGCCGGGTAAATCTGAACTTTCGGCAAGCTTTCGTCCTTTCCTGGCAAACGGCGTACAAGGTTTATTGCAAGCAATGGGCTATACCTTCATTGCGTTGCAGGGCTTCGACTTGATTCCGGCGGTTTCCGGAGAAATCAGACAACCAGAGAAAACAGTACCCCGTGCAATGATTGTCTCACTTCTCACAGCCCTGGCAATCTACCTGCCTCTCTTATTTCTTATCATCACTATCGGCACTCCGGGACGTCCCGTGGCAGAGGTGGCCAGGGACAATCCTGAAATCATTGTTGCAACTGCCGCACACAACTTCCTCGGTCCTGTAGGTTACTGGCTTGTGATTCTGGCAGGACTGTTGTCCATGCTTTCGGCACTACATGCCAACCTCTTCGCAGCATCCCGTTACGCAATGGCAATGGCTCGTGACCGTACGCTGCCGCACCGGTTCGGCAAACTGGTGCCGGGCCGGCATACCCCGGTCCGGGCGATTAGGCTCACCGGCGCAATGGCGGCCCTTGTGCTGGTCGCAGTCCCTGATGTGGCTGCAGCGGGCGCCATGGCAAGCCTGATTTTCCTTGCAAGTTTCGCCCTGGCACACGGAATTGCTTACTTGGCCCGGCGCAGGGTCGGCGCAAACAGGGCTTTTCTTACTCCCGCCTTCCCACTTGTTCCGGCTGTCGGCGGTACAGCATGTGTTGCCCTGGCATTATTCCAGGCATTGGCGGTTCCGGCTGCAGGGGCCCTGGCCGCGCTTTGGCTCAGCCTGGGCGCAGTGCTCTTTGTTACCCGGATCGGGGCAAGGGCCAGGGTTTTCGATGCTTCATCCGAGGCAATGGATCCGCAACTCGTAAAATTGCGCGGACGTAGTCCCCTGGTGCTGGTCCCCATCGCCAATCCGGCTAATACAGAGACATTGGTAACAATGGCCAATGCCCTCGCACCGCAGGCAGTAGCCAGAGTGCTGCTTTTATCGGTCGTGCGTCCACCCGAAAATTGGGTCAGCGGCGAGCAGCCTCAACAGTTGACTGATGCCCAGTCAATCCTGGGCAGCGCCTTGTCTACGGCATTTGCAGTTAAGTCAGCGCCCCAGGCATTGATCACGATTGGTGAAGATCCATGGAAAGAAATCGCCGATGTGGCAAGCAGTTACAGGTGTGAAAGCCTGTTGCTCGGCTTGGGGAACCTTGAAGAAGACCTTATGACCGGACCGCTGGAAAAACTGATAAGCGAGGTTGAAACAGATGTTGTAATACTCCGCGCGCCCGGTCGCTGGGATCCTAAGTCTGCGGAAAACATACTTGTACCGAGCGGCGGCAGGAGGGACCAGAGTCCCATCCGTGCACGCCTGCTCGGCAGCATTTGCAGGTCAGGCAAACACGAGGTTACCTATCTACGGGTCCTGACTGAAAACCAGGACGCTGAAACCGAAATCCGAATAAAGCGAGAGCTAAAGAAATTGGCCCGCGACGAAGCACCGGGAATAAGCCACGTGGAAGTCTTTCACAGTCAGGATCTTGTGGCTAAAATCACGGATAGGGCCCGTGCAAGCGATTTATTGATACTGGGGCTGCAGCGACTCGGACGACGCAACAAGGTATTTGGAGAGCGGGTGCTCGAAATTGCCCGCCGCACGGATTGTCCACTAATGATGATCAGCCGTCGCAGTTAAAATCGCACCCTTGGGGACATGCGATCCGGTTGATTTTCATGAATCCAGTCCTCCTGTAGCCACATGGAAGTCATGAATGACCGAAACATCATATCAGGGCCGGCGGGGTCTGGGGCCACGAGGCGAAATGACGAGCCATAATGCCAATACAAGGACAGGCCAGCCGGTAAAGCCGAAACCGGTTTCAGCCGCGCAACCGCATCCTTGAGAACCGGAACTTGAGTTACGGCCGCCCTCTTTCGCGCCAGAGCCATCGGTTGCCACCTCTTGTTCCCGGTTTTCGGAAAATGTCTCATATTCATCGAACTCGACTACCGTGTCGTCGTTGCTGTCCGCTTCGGACTCCAAGCGGGCATCCCCTGGTTGCTCCTCTGCATAGCCTTCAGGTGGAAGCTCCAACTCCGGCCATTCGAACTCGGCACCTTCTTGCGGCAAGGTGATCTCGGCCGTATTACTGGGTTCTGACCTTCCTGCCGCATTGAATGCCATGACCCTGAAGGTATAGGTTTGTCCATGCTCCAGGTCACCCAGCAAAAAGCTCGCTTGTGCGATTCTTCCAACCTCTGACCAGGAAGGACTCGGCACGAACACGTAACATGTACCGTCGTAAACACCGTCGTCACAACCCAGCGTAACCTGTCCGGCCTTCTCTTTGTGCATCTTCCATATCTTCCAACCCGAAAGCACGCTTGAGTCGCAGGTCATACCGGCATCAATCCAGGCAGGCCCCATCCATGATGCCTTCGCGCCATTGTATCTCGGATCCAAGGGTAGGTATACGTCGCAACCTGACGACACCTGAACCACGTACTTACTGTTCAACGGCGGCTGTTGCCTGTCGTTCCTGGCAGTAAGCAGCCTGGTCATGCCCCGGAGTTCCTCCGGCACCCTGGACCAGGTGTCGGACCTGTCGTTCACAACGAGTGCTCCTTCTTTAAAAGAGTTTTCAGAGCCCTTCACCTCAACGGTCGGATACGTGTTCCCGCCATTATACTCTGCAAGATCAATCGACAAATCCGGTGTCCCGGCAAGACTCTCCACGATAAAGCCATCCTCACTGTCAGAGTTGTCTTTCCATTCGAGCAAAACGCGGTCCGGGCCCGCAAGCCTGGCCGTCAGGCCGGTGGGTGCCATGGGTGGACCAATTCCGGATATTGTGCTTGCCTCATTTGATTGTTCTCCCTCCATGCCCGCACCGTTCACTGCTGAAACCTTGTAGTAATAACCGGTCTTGGCCTTCACGGCCTTGTCAACGTACGTGGCGGGGCCCTGCACCGAAGCCAAAAAAACCTCTTCCCCCGGGGATTGCGATCGGTAGATCCTGTATCTTGACACTCCTGTCTCCGGGTCCGCAGCCGCGTCCCAGGTCAGCACGATCTTTGGACCGTCCTCACCCAAGGCGGAAAGGTTCGACGGTGCCGAGGGTGGAGTCGAGTCGATGCCTCCCGCCGCTTCCACCAATAGGCGTAACACCTCGTTTAAAGGATGAGGCTCACTTGGGTAACTGTCCAGCTTGGTGTCATTCCACGATAGGACGATGTCCAGCTCGGGAACGACCGCCATCCCCCTTTTCCCATTCTTGTGCCCGAGACAGGTAAAGGTGTGCTCGGGACCGTCAGGCCACATGCGTTTTCCGTCACGGCCAACGCCGTTTATCCACCAGAGCCATGAGTACGAGCCGTCGTGATCCGCCTGGTTGTCCGGCACGGCGGTGGAGCCTATTGTACGCTGGCCGGAAATCATGTCTGCGGCATGGGCGGATGTCCTTGGTATTGACAACGGCAATGGGCTGGACACGGCCATGCGGGCATGTTCCTTGCTAATGATCTGGACACCGTTCCAGTTTCCCTCGCGCAGGTACAAGAGTCCCAGCCTGCAAAAGTCACGGGGGGACACTGCCAGGCGACCTGCCCTGTCCCTGGTCCCAAAGGCCATGAACGTGGGCGAATCCTGGCAACCAATCTTGTCCGACAACAAGGGATGGAACACGGTTGTGTCCACGTTGTCGTACGTTGCGCCGTAAACCTTTAGGAAGAGTGTATCCCAGAACAGGGCCATCTGCCAGTCGTTGTAGTCAAATGCAGTTCCAGGTTTTTCGGTGACTCCATAGCAGGATATTTGGTTGGCCAGGTGCCTGAAAGTAATGTCCCTGTCCTTGTAACCCAGGGACGAGTTTATCTGGCCCAGCCTTGGTTCGAAGTCCATAGCCTTTGTATCCAGGCTCTGCAGGCGTCCTTGCTCGACCGCCATAAACAGAAAGGTGCTGTACCATGGCTTGGCGGCCGAGGCCACGTCACCTCTCCGCTTGTAGTCCCCCCATGTGTAGACCATGTAACCATGGCGTGTGATGCAACCCCTGCCGCCCAGGTACCCGGCGATACCGTCCAACTTGCCCTTGTCCAGGCCCACCTGAGCCGGAGTCCGTGTTTCCCAGTCCGTTCCCGGGAAGACTTGGGCAACTGCTGTTGGGGTATACGCTACCGCGAGTAGAGACACCATCATGAGTGCGTCGAGAATAATACCTTCCAAGTGTGATCTCATGGTACGCTCCTTTCCATGTGGACCCGATGCCTGTTCAGCATCTTTCCAGATCTAATCTTTTTCAGATGGTAATGTCCAGACCGAGGCGTGGAGGAAATTGCCGCGCCAAGACAGGACGTTGCCCTGGAAAAACAATTACCCCTTAACACTTCCTGCCGTTAGGCCGCTTACCAGGTTTTTTTGCAATGCAAAGAAAAGGACCACAACCGGAATCGAAACCAGTATGGAACCTGCTGCAAAATGTCCCCATTCCGTATGATATGCGCTCACATAGGATTGGATTGCAACAGGCAAGGTGTACATCTCTTCCTTGCTCATGAATGTTGCTGCAAGGATGAACTCATTCCATGCAGTCATGAAACTGAACAAGGCGGTAACAGCAATCGCAGGTTTTGCAAGAGGCAACATGATTGTCCAGAAAATCCTGAAGGTGGATGCTCCGTCTATCCTGGCCGCATCTTCAAGTTCCCTGGGAATCGTATCGAAGTATCCCTTGAGCATCCAAACACAAAAGGGAATTGCGGTAGTGGAATATACCAGGGCCAGTCCCAACAACCTGTTTAACAGGCCGAGTCTGTCCATAATCACGTACAAGGGTATCATCATCAGAGTGCCTGGAAACATTTGTGTAACCAGGAAAGCCATCAACCCCTTTTCCCTTCCGGGGAACCTGAACCTGGAGAATGCGTATGCAGCCGTGCATGCCAGCAGCACACCAAGCAGAGTGGTCGTGCCGGCAACCAGTGTGGAGTTAATAGTCCACCTTAGAAAGAGGCTTTTACCGTTCCTGTCTTGTTTTGTGAGCAGGTCCTTGAAGTTATCCAGCGTGGGTTCCTCGGGAATGGGGTTCAATGAAAGAGTGAAACCCTGTGTGCCGGTCAGGGACAACTTCACCACCCACATGACCGGGTACAGGGTCGCAACCGTAAAGGCAACAAGGAATAGATGCGTTACGAATTTCTTTCCTATTCCGCGTCCGCTTCCGGCCATGTGATTGCCCTTCCCTTTCTTTCTCAAGTCTTCTGCATGCTACTTTGCGTGGCCCTTGTAAGCCTGCTTGTAACAAGAGTATAGGCCAGGAGTATTACGAATATTACACTCGAATAGGCTGCGGCATATCCGTACCGGTCTCCCCGTTCAAAGGCCCACCTGTAGGCCTCTGTTATCAGGATGTCGGTTGCACCCGAAGGCTCACCACCTGAAACCAGGTAGATTATATTGAACTGGTTGAAGGTCCATATCGATCCGAGAATGACCGCCGGGAACAATGCAGGCTTGAGCAACGGCAAGGTAATGCTCCGGAAACGCCGCCACCTGCCTGCGCCGTCCACCTTGGCTGCCTCGTACAATTCGGACGGTATACTCTGCAAGGCTCCGAGCGACACGACCATCATGAACGGAAATCCGAGCCATGTATTTGTTACGAGGTTCGCTGTGAACGCGGTAGCAAAACTGCTGAACCAGGCTACACCGTCAGGTCCTGTCAATCCCAGGCTTGCGAGCAATGCATTGATCGCCCCGAATTGCTGGTTGAACATTCCCTTCCATATCAAGGCGGTGACATAGTTCGGGATGGCCCATGGCAATATCAACAACACGCGGTAAACCGCCTTCATTCTTAAAAAAGGGCTTTTCAGGATCAGGGCCAGGGCCAGTCCGATGCTCACATGCAATACCACGTTTGCCGCTGTCCAGAGTATGGTGACCAAGAGTGTGAAATAAAAGCTCAACGGATTGGTTATCGGCCGGTTTTCCGAAAGGAGAATGTCCCTGAAATTTGTTATTCCAACAAAAGAAAAGGTGCCTCCCGAATGCCTAAAAAAGCTCAAGCCAATACCAAAGGCAAAGGGTGCAAGCACGAGCATCAGCATTCCAAGGCCTGCAGGTGCTGTATATGCATAAGCAGCGGAATGCTTGGCAAGTGCTGAAAATGCCCTGCCTGCCCTTCCGGTCGCTCCCCATGCATATATCAACAACGCCAACAACAGCAGAGGCAACAAGATAACAGCCTGGCTGTTTCCTATCTCGCGCCTGTTCTCAGGCTCGACATTTACCTTGAGAACACCGTTGAAAGGACTGATATTCAAATGCGGATCCAGGCGACCGTCCAGCCCCGTGCTCATGTCCTCGGCCAGGCCCTGCAAATACCTGTTCGATCCCGGCAAGGTGAAAATTATTGATTGGGCCGTAGATTCCATCCGGATCGAAGCCCTTGCCTCCATCTTGCCCGCAGATGCAAAATAATCATTCAAAACCGCATACCAGGCCCCCATTGCCACGGCCGCAATCAGTATGAAAGCACTCACGCCCCGAGCCCTGGGCGCCGCCCAGGCAAATGCAGTAAAGATGGCCATACCGAATACAACGGCTGCAGCAAGAGGCATGAAGGGAACAGGCCTGGTATGCAAGACCGGTGTAGCCTTTACATGAACCGTGAACACGTGTCCTGCAGCATCTTTTCTGGCGACCACTACCTCGATTGTCTTTCCAATGCCCGGTTCATCATACTCTTTCATCAATGCAGGCCCGGGTTGGTGCCTCCCTCTTTTGAGGCCGAACACCACTTTTGTCCTTTCATCATGCAATCTCTTGTCGCTGTAAGATCTCGGGTCTAGGGGTACGCCGGTCCTGGATGAATCCGTGCTCGCAATGAAGCGTTCCCGCCTTCGAAACGGCAGCGGATCATCCTTGGTTTCGGAAATCACATTGATCGACAAGATACCGGGCGATGTCTTCTTCACCTTTTCAAGCAATGCGGAAAGCCGCTTAATTCCAAGCTCGTCATAGCCTGCGAGCACAGATGCCCGTGCAAGGCCCCTGGCCTGTGCCAGGAAACACCTGCCGTCCAATTCAGCCGCCCTTATTGCTTCCTGTCTTTTCTCGATTACACCGGCCCCGGCTGTAATGACGGTCACACCGATAAAGAAAGCAATCAGGGCTCCCCTTGCACTGGAATTCCCGTTTCCTGCAGATCGATTATCCACGGTCAATCTCGATTCTCCTATTCCCTTTCGCCGCTTGCTTTTTCCCTGGTTGTCTTGTCGCCCGATCCGGGATTGCCGGTAACCGTTATGTACCTCCTGATTTCATCGACAGCATCCAGGATGGCCTGACGTGGCTCCATCCTGCCTGAATTGGAATTGCTTAGTGCCCTGTCCATTGGTGTCCAGACGAGTCTCATGGCAGGAATGTTGGGCATGAGCACCGAACGATCCACTTGTGCCCGAAACACGGCCAGAACCGGGTCTTTCCTTGCCTGTTTGTTATTGTATGGTTCGATATTCGCTACGTTCTGACCTGCCTGAAGCAAACGGAACAAGGCGCTTTCGTCCGTAGTGAGATATTCAGCCACCCGGAACGCTTCTTTCTTGACCTTTGATCTCGAGGAAATCATGAAGCCTTCTGCCGTCAGGAACGGCATTCCGGGTATGCCCGTGGAATCGACCTCCGGCAGCAATGCAACACCGTACTTGATCTTTTTCGAGATCTGCCCCCTGAACCACGGGCCGCTTATCACCATGGCGGCTTTACCCTGGTTGAATAACGCAGATGTCAGGACAGCATCGACTTCAGGCGGCACAATCTTTGCCTTGTTGCGTATCCATGAAATGAATTTGAAAGATTGCAAAGCCCCTTTTGATGGGATGGCCAGCCTTCCCTTGTCATCGAAAATCCTTGCGCCGTAACCATGGAACCACACTGAGTGAAAAAACAGCTTGTTGTACTCGTATACAAGGCCGAATTTCTTCTTTTTCCTGTTTGTCAACTTTTTTGCCAGCTTAATCATTTGACTGGTGGTGGATGGAGGAGTGTTTACCAGTTTCCTGTTGTAATACAAGGCCAAGGTCTTGAAGGCAACAGGAAGACCGTACAACGACCCCTTGTAGGTGAGAGCTTCGAGCGTCTTTGGAAAGAAACGCCTGGTAATTCTTTCCCCGGTCCAGAATTCTATGGGCTCGATGAGCCCGGCGTCAGCCCAATCGCCTACCCGGTCGTGCGCAAACAGGAACAGGTCCGGGCCCTGCCCTCTCGGCAATGCGGCATTCAGCTTGTCCACGAAAGAATCGTATGGAATGGCAAGGCTCTCCACCAATATCTTTGATTGGACCTGGTTGAACCTGGAAATCAGCTTTTCCAGGGCCTTTTTTTCCTGGTCCTGGTAACTATGCCAAAGAACGACATGTTTTCTCGGCGCCGGTTCTGCCTCAAGTGGTTCTTCGCCGGTTATTCCCTGGTCCGGGCCCGGAGGCAGGGTGAAGTAAACCAGGCCCGCGAACAGCGCAAGAAGCAGGATCACCGCCACCTTGGGCCAAAAAGAGGTGACCCGGCCCGCCTTGGTCTTTGTCTTTACGCCTGGACCGGCTTTTGTCTTTTCCGCAGGCTCGTTATCCGTGTCCGCACTCTTTACTGCCGGAACTTCCGTCCCTGCAGGCTCGGAAAGCAGGGACCGTCTCGTATCCTTGTCAAAAAGATGGATCTTATCTTCTAATGGAACAAGTCCGACGGTCTCACCGACTTTCGGCGCTTGCTCGGGAGCAAGCCTCACTGTGATGCCGGTTTCGCCCACCATGCCTGTAACCATGACCTCTGCGCCCATTTGTTCGACGACCTCTACCCGGCAGGTGATCAGGGATTCGTCATCATTGGATTTTGCAAGCCTGAAATGTTCCGGCCTGATTCCCATTACGAGGTTCCTGGATCCTTGAGATGCCACGGCCTTTAGCAGCTTTTTTGGAACCGGTATGCAAAATCCTTCGCCTAGAAGGGATGTTTCCGGCCCCGTACCCATGACTTCGGATGGCAGAAAATTCATGGACGGCGAGCCGATAAACCCTGCCACGAACGCGTTGTGGGGCCTGTTGTATACCTCCATTGGACTGCCTACCTGCTGTATCTGCCCGTTATCGAGCACAACGACCCGGTCCGCCAAGGTCATTGCCTCGACCTGGTCGTGAGTGACATAGATCATGGTGGCCCCGAGTTGCCTGTGCAGGCGTGCGACCTCGGCCCGCATCTGGACCCTCAACTTCGCATCCAGGTTGGACAATGGTTCGTCGAACAGGAACAGGGAAGGTTTTCTAACTATGGCCCTTCCCATTGCCACTCTTTGTCTTTGTCCGCCGGACAAGTCTTTGGGCAACCTGTCGAGCAGTTCATCAAGTTCCAGGATCGCAGCCGCTTCCTCAACCCTTTTTTTAATCTCTTCGCGATCAAATCTCTTCAATCGGAGCCCGAATGCCATGTTCTGGTAAACGGTCATATGAGGGTACAGGGCATAAGACTGGAATACCATTGCTATATCCCTGTCCTTGGGTGCCAGGTCGTTTACCAGCTCATTACCTATCCAGATTTCGCCGTTTGTTACGCTTTCCAGTCCTGCAATCATCCTCAAGGTGGTTGATTTTCCACATCCTGAAGGGCCTACCAAGACCACAAGCTCGCCATCGGAGATATCCAAATCAGTGGGTTTAACCACCAAAAAATCGCCGTACTTTTTTTCAACCCCTAATAGCCTGACCTGGGCCAATGCAATCTCCTTTTTTAACAATTGTTCACCCGGATCCACTACCGCAGGGCACTGCTCTAGTCAAGCAACCGGTTGGAGCCTTTTCTCCGGGAACCTATTCACATCAATGAAAAAGAAAGGCGACACAGCAGGGGATGAGCCTCTGTCAAGCGTGCTTGACGAATCTTTTGCCGTGTTCGAGCACCTCGACTATCTTTTCTTCTTTCACAAGACCGGCAACTACGGCGGCAATCTCTTCACGATCTTCCGACAAGGATGCGGCAAGGTTTTCTACTGTCTCCGGTCTCCTGCTCACAATCTCCAGGACACGCTCCGCCAGGGCCTGCCTGTCAGTATTGCTTGTAGTCTTTGCATGTCTGTTTTTAGCATTCCCGTCGGCATTTCCGGGCCTGAAATCTGCAATCGCCTTTACATCCGTTCCACTCTTGCCGATAATTCCTACAGCCTTGTCAAGCACTTCCAAACAAGCCTTTTTCGCCCACTCTTCAGAACCCGGCCTTGCAACCGTGTTCAGTTGGACCTGGTCAGGCTTTATCCTGTCTATTGCACGGGCAAGCTCTTCAAGGTGATTCTCCTGGTCGTTCAACCCGTCTACCAGCAATATCTCGAGCCAAATCTTACCCGGGTACTCCTTTCTAAACCGTACCAGACCCTCGATTATCTCTTTGATGTCCAGGCTTGGAACAGGCCTGTTCACGAGTCTGAAGATCTTTTGATTTGCTGCATCCAGGGATGGCAGGACCACATCCAGGTCCAAGAGCCTCTCCCGCACCTTTGGATCGCTGAACAAGGTTGAATTTGTCAACAAAGCAAGTGGAGTTGCGGTTCGCTTCTTCAAGTAATCGATTATATCTTTAATCTTGTTGTTGAGCGTAGGTTCTCCATACCCGGAAAAGGTTATGTACTCCGTTTCCACGCCTGATTCGAGCCAGATGCCCAGTTCCGTGATTACACTTGCCGCAGGAACCCACTCGGCCTGCTTGATAGTCTTCTTGTCTGTCTTTTTGACTTCACAGTAAACACAATCAAGGGAACAGACCTTTTTCGGAACCAGATCAACGCCAAGTGAAAGGCCGAGCCTGCGGGATGGCACGGGTCCGAACAGGTATTTGTACTTTGTTATTGGTTCTTTCATGTTTGTTTTCTCTTGTTGCGCCTCGAAAATAACGTTATCAACAGGACAAAGAACAGGTTTTCCATGGCCAGGCCATTACCTTGCATGCTTCCAGAGCAACCGCACGAGCCTGTTGGGCCGCCACTATTGGAAATTTTGTCGTCATTTCGCTTAGTTGTATCCGTTTCCTCATCTGATATCTTGTCAATACCGTCTAACTTAATAATATCACTATCGATATAAGCTTGTTCATTGGAATGTTCACCTTCAATACCATTGTCTGCATCTACGTAATTCTGCTGGTCGCCTGCATCTGCGCTGTTCTCGGCAGCAAATTCGTTTTCAGGATTGATTTCTGCCTCGCTTGCAACCTCGTTATGAACTTCCTGTTGCTTGCAACCACCGGGCGGGCAGTACTCGAAGGCCCCGAGATCGATTGTTCCCCGAGCAGGCCGCGGTTCACCCGATTGGTGCAGCACGTATTGCTTCAATACAGGGTATTTTTCCGCAGCCCGGGCCAATGCTCCCCCTGCGTCGATTGCCGCCGATTCCGGGGCCAAACGAAAGTCCTGACCTGATAGATCGCTAAAACCCGGACTATTACCTGTCAGGTTTTCTCCATTATCCACGATTTGGCCATTGAAGTTGTCGTGTGAATTTCTCCAGCCTGAATTCAGCCAGTTATGAGACATGAGCAACACTCCGTTCGAGGCCAATAACGCAAGCCTGGAACCGCCTGCTGTTGCATAGACTATGTTGTTGCGCATGTCGCAATGCTCGTCATTGGTCGACAGGCGGACAAGTGTGGTGTTCCCGTTTCTTGTTGACACTATCGTGTTGTTGTAGAGGTACAGAGTTCCCTTCCGGTATATGGACGTATCTCCACTATCGCCGCCGTAGTGGATTATCTGGCTGTTGCCCTCCCCTTCCGCCTCGACCAGTACGTTTCCGTAGACGAATGTGCTGCGATACGCCGGGTCGTCAGGCACTGCCCGGCTGTCTTCGCCATCCACCAAGTCGAGTTGGCGATTGCCGTTCTCTATCCAGTTGTAACGCACCACCAGGCCTGCGGACCGGTCTTTCAGGTTATTACCAAGGCAGCCCTTTCGAAGCGGCCCATAGTGATTAAACTGAAAAATTATACCCCTGGCGGACGTATAGCTGTTGTGCTCGTAAATGTCGTTTTCGATTCCATTGTCGTACAGGTAGTTTCCTTCCACGAGTATATCTCGTGTCTCGCCGTTGAATACGCCTATGAACAAGCCGTTGCCCGAGTCGTGCAGGACACAATTTCTTATGGTGATGTGCCTGCCTACCTCAATGTATATGGATGCCGCATTCTTGTCGTAAGCTGTGGACCCGTTCCTGCCCGTAAACCTGTATGGCGGCCTGCCTGACCGAATATCGAGGTTTTCGATTGTTATGAAGCTCGGGACACATGCCGGCGGATCGCAGGCAGGATGGTTTGCCCCGCCGATCTTTACAATGCCTCTGGACCCGTTCCAGAAATTGAGCCCGGACCTGGTGGTCGCATCCCTGCCGTCTATTACGGGCAGTTCCTTGTTAGGTCCTGCGATGCCCCTAATGACGAGAGGTTGCTGCTCTGTCGCTTCGGTTGTAATGATTATCTTGCTCTTGTAAGGCTCGGGCCGCCAATGGACCAAAACCCTGTCTCCTGGAGCCAAAGACTCCCATGGAACCTTATCCAGGTCTTCAAGGGCCTGGCCCGGGCCGACTTCATAAGTTGCAGCCCAAACCGGGCTTGCTGAAAACAGGCACAAAAACAGAATCACAAGCTCGAGTCCTGTTTTGTAACAAGGCAAATGTCTCGTTTTTATCATCTATATTACCCCTCTGGTTACTTGCTTACCGGCCAGGTTGAAATCTTCAAGCTGTTTCAAGATATGACATACATCCGATTCACGAGACAGATCAAGCCACAACCCGCATAGCCGTATTATTCGAAACCACGGGCAATGAAAAAAATATTTGTGCAACATGCAGAGTAATGCGGAGATCTTGTCCTCCTTGTATTACAGGGAAATTTCTGCGAAAATAAAACAACATGTCAGGAGACCGGATGAAGACAAGGATAAAGAAACATGGTTTCCATTCAGGAAAAATCGCAGGTTTCATATCCTACATCTATACTTCCATTAATTATTCTTTCTTGGTCGCTGCCTATCTTGTACTAATGTCTTCGACCCCGGGCTGCTCGGACAATACAAGGTGCAAGGTTGACAAGGATTGTTCCGCTTCCCTGCTCTGCCGCGAAGGGCATTGCGTGGATCCCTCGAGGATTTGTGGAGACCGACTCTGCCCCGAGGGACAGGAATGCATGGATGGTAAATGCAAGGTCCCCTTGTCCGAAGAAATGCCGGCTGAAGAACAAGGCGAGGCTGATGCAGAATCAATTACAGAAAAAGGCGCGGAGCACGATGCAGAACAAACTGCAGACCAGGCGGACAAGACAGGTGAATCATACAGCGATACTGACACTGATACAGATACTGATACAGATACGGATACTGATACGGATACTGAGGATACTGATACGGATACTGACACAAATACAGACACAGGCTCGGACAGGGACCAAGACTCTGTCCCTGACAGCACTGATAACTGCCCTGACGTTCCGAACAGGAGCCAGGAAGACACTGACGGCGACGGCCTCGGTGATGCGTGTGATCCAAGGTACAGAGAGTTCGATTATTCACTTACCGGAAGTCTCATACCTGCGGCAGGGGGAACATCCGGAACACAGGATTATTCCATGTTCTCGAGAATACCTGCCGGGACCGGCAAGGCCATGAGTGACGGCAATTACACCCTTGTCGGCGCAATTTTCAGTGGTTGTCATTAGGGGAGGCAAAAATGAGAGTCTCTGATTTACTTGTTTCCATGACCACGGCAATTTGTTTCCTGGGCCTGCCTGATTCAGCCCATGGCGAAGCCCCGAGCGTAATGGTTTACCAGGGATTCCTGTCAAGTGCTGGCGGACAGGCTATAACCGATGTGGTTTCCATTACCTTCAGGCTCTATGACAGCAAGGTTGGAGGCAACATGCTTTGGGAGGAAACGCATGACAATGTAAATGTCGAAAGCGGCCTGTTCACGCTGGTAATCGGGACAAAGGTTCCACTTGATCCGGCCCTGTTCAGTGCTCCGGATCGTTTTCTCGGGGTGGCGGTAAACAACGGCACAGAGATGACGCCAAGGCAGGAAATAGGCAGCGTACCATACTCATTGCAATGCATACAGGCTGAAGACGCCCGCACCCTTGCGGGCCATGGGCCTGATTATTTTGCAAGGGCATCGGACATCAAGCCTGCCGACATTACCGTGGGATTGGATTTCAACCAGAACACGAATAGTGTGAGATTGAGTACAAAGGCACAGGACATTACTTCCGTCACCATTTCAGCGCCCACTTCCGGCTGGATCCAGGTAACCATAACCGGCCAGTTCATCGCCTATCACGACAGCAATAATTGTGATACATTTACTTGCCAGGCGGCTGTGTCGCTTACCTCCGGCAAATATGACGGTTCCCATGGCATTACCTGGGTCACGCAATCATGCTCGACAGACAAGAATGCCTTTTCCACGATGGCCATGTTCCAGGTTGACCAGGGAGACACAACGATCTACTACACTGCGTTGGCAACCAATTCATGGGCGAGCTATTGCAATTTGAACAATGCCATTATTTCAGCATTGTTCGTTCCTCACAAATATTGAGATCCGTCCCCCTCC
>JAADFL010000045.1 GCA_013152945.1 Deltaproteobacteria bacterium
CAGTTGGATGCGGCGCGGCAGGAGCAATTGCCGGCATATTCAATGCGCCGGTCGCAGGAATGGTGTTTGCCGTGGAAGTGATCTTGGGAGACTGGACCGCAGGGGAGCTGTTGTCCGTGGGCCTGGCCGCGGCTCTCGGTGCCGAGGCTTCCAGGTTGATATACGGTGAAGGAGCATTGTTTCATGTCCGGATAGCTCATTTCGGCCTGTTCGACCTCTTGGCGGCGCCCTTCTTCGGTGTGTACCTGGCTTTGGTTTCGATAATGTTCAGCCGGATGCTGCATGGTGTTACAAAGCATTTCTTGCGTTTTTCAAATCCCATGTTCAGGGCGGCACTGGGCGGATTATTGGTCGGCTTCATTATTGTCTTGATTCCGGAAGTAAGGGGCGAGGGATACCATTTGGTCCAAAAGTGTATCGATTCAAAACTGGCGGCAGGAATGGGGATGTTGCTTATAGCCCTGCTTGGAAAGCTGGTTGCGACTTCTCTTACCTTGGGTAGCGGCGGCATAGGAGGCATCTTCGCCCCATGCCTTGTCATGGGCAGCTTGGCCGGGGCATTCTTCGGAAGGGTCCTGGCTGTTTTCCTGCCCGGCCAGGAAATCGCGGGAGAAGGCGCATATGCCCTCCTGGGAATGACGGGTTTATTGTCCGGCGTTCTTCAGGCGCCCCTTACCGGTATTTTTCTGATAGCAGAAGTGACAGGCGGGTACCACGCAATGGTGCAATTGATCATAGTTGGCATGATAGCCTCTCTCGCTACCAGGGTCGTGGAAAAGCGGTCGGTGTACGAGAGTGGAATCGGTGCTTCCGGACAGATCCCGAGGCCCAGGACGGATGAGAGGATCCTCTCCGAAATCGATGTAATGGAGGTCCTGGAAACCGACTGCCTGAAGGTGCCGCCCGAGATGACCATACGTAAATTCGTTGAGATTGTGCAGCAATCGACCAGGAACTATTTCATAGTGGAAGATCCGTTGAAGGGGAAATTCCTGGGACTGGTAAAACTGGAGAGCGTAAGGCATTTCCTCTTGGATCCTGCGTTGCAGGATTCTGTTCTGGTCGAGGAATTAATGGAGACCAGGATACCTATGTTCAGACCGGACGCCGACCTGGTGGAGATCCTTTCCACGATGGAGAGGACCGGGGCCTGGTCTGTCCCGGTGGTGGAGAACGACAGGTTCCTGGGATTGGTTTCAAGGGCAACGGTATTGGATCATTACAGGCGCGAGTTGATCGCCCAGTCGCCATCCACGTAAAAGACAAAAGAGAGGTGAAGAGATGCGGGATAGTATCATACACGTGTTTCGAAACACTCCGTTCGGCCGTTCGAGTTTGCTCCAATCGGCATATTTCGCAGAGCTCATGAAGGTCAGGCTGGAGGTATACATTCCAAATGAACGGCAGTTTATAATGTATTTCCAGCACTCTGTTGTAACCGTGAACTTGTCCAAGGGATATTTGAGAGACAAGGACACGGCAGAGGAACACGTAAAGGAAGTACTTCGTAACATGGGAGCGGATTACAGTTTTTTTCATGCAAAACCGTGCGCTGCAACAGGCCTGCCCGAGATTCCCACGGATATTCGTTTTTTTGCAGCGCCTCGCTGTCTCATGGAACATCCCCGTAAGGCAGGACTCGGCCATCTTGGACCAAGGGTGAGGAATATCATAAGAAATGCCATGTTTCCAATTTTCATCCCGGCCCTGGCATTCAGACCGTGGAAGCAGGTTACGGTCCTTTTCGGAGGTTCGGGCCGATCTTTGAACGCGGTTAGATTGGCCGAAGAAATACGGCAGGTTACGGAATTGCCGCTTTCTGTTTTTACACACTCAAAGGATGATGACCGGGAAAGCTATGCAGAGCTGCTTCAAAAGGCGGGTCTTGAACACCTGGCAGACGAAAGAGGGGCAAATTGGATTTTCAGAAAGGACAAGACCTTCGAAGATGCATTGTGGCATTTGCCGGACGATGCCTTGCTGGTTGCCTCGGCCTTTGGAGGAAGTCCTATTAAGGAGAGATTGCTTGGAACCCGCATGGAGCAGATGCAGAACGAAATGCCGAATCCCATGCTGATAATCGGTCCGTTCAGCCGTGCTTTTACGGTAGGATCTCCAGCCTAGCAGGTCGAGCAGGCAGGTGCGACATGCCGGAAAGAAAAGAAAGATTGAAGACAGGGGAAGATGGGCAGCTCGCCGTGTGTAAAGCCTGCAAGGCTGCTTGTTGCAGGTATATTTCGATCGCAATCAGTCCGCCCAGGACAAGGGAGGATTTCGACAACCTGCGGTGGTATTTGCTGCACCAGGGAGTATCGATATTCCAGGACCAGGACGGCGATTGGATGGTGAACGTGCCCACCGGGTGCCGGATGTTGAAAAAAGACTATACCTGCATGATCTACGAGGATAGACCGGGTGCTTGCAGGGATTATGATGCGAACGAGTGCGAGAACACTGAACAGGAAGGTAATTACAAGAACTATTTCGAGGACGAAAACGACCTCGAAGATTACCTGGATAAAAGGTGGCACAGAAGCCAGAGATGACGCGGCAGCGAGCCACCCCACCCAGGTTGATTTTCAAGGCATCAAGAACCTGCTGTCATTTCATGAAGTTTCGCACCAGCGAAAAATCCCTTGGCACGCAAACACCGGTTACTAGCACCATGCTCACTGTATGCAATACAAGAATCTTTATATTGGATTGCCGTGCCTATTCTTAGCGTGCAACACTGTCCCAAGGGGACGGGGGAAATGGGGACAAAATGCCATAGGGATCAGTTACTGTACAGAGAAACTAGCCGGATCTGGGTTTCCTGCTCGGTTTCGCATGGATCCCGGGCGTTCTGTTTGTCGAATCAAAAGCACAAACCGGCAGGCAGTGGTTACGGCATGGAGTCCAGGATCCGGCAATTCGACAGGTGTATTATAGCGTCTTCCGGGTGGCCTGATGCCATGTCAAGCCTGGACATGAAGTAACAGAACTCGGCCCTTGACAGGAGAGGCTTTAAGCACTTGAGCATATTCACTGTCCAAAAGAATTTTTTTCTCTTCATCTTGAGCAAAGAGATGTCACGGGGAATGCGGCCCAAGGGTGTGTTAAGTAATTTCTCGAGGAGCCACTTGGCTTGCATGTTCCTTGTACCAGCTTTAAGGAAATCCGGGTTGAACAGCCTTCTTTGTAAAATAGGAGCAAGCCCGTCAAGAGGCAGGATATGCCATTTCGGAAGCAGGGGAAGACGGGCCTCTATGAAGGAGTTTGCATCGGTATTTGGAGGAGGCGGAGGATAGGGAACGCCTTTTTCCCATGTCCATGAACCGATGACATGTTGGATAATGTCCGTTATTCCGTGAATATTCCTGGATGACAGGCTTTCAAGCCGGTCGAGCCCTGCTTTTTTAAACCTTGATGATGCAGCAGGAAGGTCCAGGCTGAAAGAGTCTTTTGCTCCTGCAAACACGGCGGTAAAGGACCTTGGAAAGTAAAAGACAAGTGCCCTTGGGAAGGTATCGGCAAAGGCCCTTGCTATGCTCCTGAAAGAGTCTTCGTCCATCCTGCCGAGAAAAACACGAACAGAGAAGACGCCGCCCGAAGCCAGCGCGGCCCGGCAGCGTTCGAACATTTCCTGAGTGAGCAGCGCGGCTGAGGACGATGTCCACGGGCTGTTGGAATCCAACAGGATGATGTCGTATTTCTTGTTTTGCCCGGCAGCCTTTAAGAGCCAGTACCTTGAATCTTCGGAGATAATCCTGGTCCCGGGGTTGTGTCGTATGTCGAACGAGCCCCTTGAAAGTAGCTCTTGTGCTTTTATAACAGCGCTTTCTGGCTCTATGACATCAATCTTGCGAAGACCCAGGGCGTACAGCACGCGAACAGCATTTCCACTACCCAGTCCGGCCACCATTGCCCTGGAGGGACTTGCCCCGGCCGGTCTTGATATGGTCAGCCTCGAATTGAGCAGGGCCGGGATGATTGCAAGCAAAGTATCGGAGGGAGATGAATTTTCACCGCCTGGATCGATCCATCCCCTGGACATGCCGTTTACAAACAGTGCCCTCTTATGCGGCTTCACGTCCCTTATGCTAACTATGGATGAATCTCCCTCTTTCTCGTACATGGTCTCCCTTTCACTTCTTGCCTGGTTTTCAACAGCACGGTACATGGCGGAAAGTCCGGGCTTGAAGTTGTTTGGAGCCAGGACCCAGAGCAATCTCGACACAGGCGGGCCGGGCGTGAAGTACAGGACCGGGACACAGATGGAGATAGCCAGGAGGGAAAGGATGACCTTGTGCTTTCGGCATGCAAGCAGGCAGGACGTTGCCGCAGCAATGGATGCGAGAGCGGCTCCCATCTTCAGCGTGGCTGCAAAGCCTGTTACAGGGACGGCAACGAGGCCTGAAATCACGAATCCTGTTGCAAGGGACATGATGGCGATGGACAGGATCGTTTCTGTTGCAATCGGTTTTGGGTGGTTGTTCGATTCTAGGAAGGATGCGGCTTTGTTCAGGAATGCGGCGAAAAAGGCCGCAGGCACGAGAAAGATCACAAATACTGCCAGCAGCTTAAAGTGAAGAGATGTCAAACCGCCTGCATTCGCATAGGCGGCGGTGAAGGCCTGAACCAGATCGAGACTTGCGGCTACGGGCACAATGGACAAACTGAAGACAAGGACAAGAAAGGCCATAATGGCAATCGGGTCGATCTTTTTTACCGAGAGCTTCCGGCCGATTATGTTTCCAGGCAATATTCCGAAGACGCTTCCGGCCGCAATAGCGGCAAGAACCGCGCCGGCTGAATAAAAAGTTTCGCCGATTATTACCATGGACAGGCGGTACAGCACCATTGCTCCGGAAGAAAACACTATGCCCGAAACTGCAACGAGCAGGAGCAAGGTCCTGACCCGGTTCCTGTTCTTTATCCCTTTGACATTCATGGAGGCATTTCTTACAGCAGCGCCGGAATCCAGGCCCAGGGACAACAAGGCTGTAACAAGGCCGAAAACAGCTCCAATTTCAATGGCGCCCACAACTTCGAAAAGAGGGATGAGCCAGAACCCGGCCAGGTAGAAACCCGCGGCTGAACCCAGAAAGAGCATTTGGAGGACCCGGCCCGGTGAGACAGTGCCTGTATTTTCACCTGACTGTGCCCGGCTTGCATTCAGGAAAAGAGCGATACCAAGGCCGAAGCCGGGCAAGAGCATAAAGAGCGATGAAAAGAAAAGGGTGAAAAGGCTCGTGAAAGTGGTTCCGAAATCGGAAAGGACAAAGCCCAGCACAGGATCCAGCCAGGTCATGATGTAAAAGGAAAGGACCGCCCAGAGGGCCGTAATGATTTCGAGCAGGGCCGATAGCTTTGCAGGGTTTTTGAAGGATCTTCGTGCTCCGTAATTTTGACCAAGGGCCAGTCCGACAAGGAAAAACGGTATACCCGCAGGAATGGAAAGAGGGCCGTTTCCAAGGACCCTGACCAACAACCTGCTCCATATAAATGCATATATTGACAAGGATGCGCCCGACAGCCCGAGGCAGGCAATTATTTTTCCGGATTTTCCTCTGGGTTTCCTGCTTGCTTTCCTGGTTGTAGGATTCATTAAAAGAGACTCTTTGTAATAATCATTACCTGCGTTTTCAAACCTCTGGTCATGGAACAAGGATAATACGTAGTTTGCTTGTACTCAATGAAAGAGTGTAATTGCCGAAAGCTTTTCGCTTGAAATCAGAACTTTGATATATAATCCTGTTCGTATAAACCGGTTCGAGTATAAACGAGATACCGAGCAAGGGGATTTTGAAAAAGGTGAAGTAAAAGTGAAGTTGGTAATCCAGATTCCGTGTTTCAACGAGGCGGAAACCTTGCCTGCCACATTGGCCGAGCTTCCACGCAGGGTCGATGGTTTCGACGAGGTTGTAATACTGGTAATAGACGACGGCAGTACAGACGGCACATCTGACGTGGCCCGCACTCATGGTGCCCACGAGGTGGTTCGCATACCGCAGAATTCAGGCCTGGCAAAAGCCTTTTCTACAGGGCTCGACACTGCCCTGAAACTGGGCGCGGATGTGATTGTAAACACTGACGGAGACAACCAGTACAGTGGAAAAGACATCGACAAGCTGGTGAAACCCATATTGAACAGAGAGGCCGAGATGGTTATCGGCGACAGGCATCCGGACTCCATATCCCATTTCTCTCATTTGAAAAAAAGGCTTCAGAGCCTCGGCTCCCGCATGGTTCGCCTCGTATCGGGGACCAGGGTGCCGGACGCGACCAGTGGTTTTCGGGCCTTCTCCAAAGCCGCGGCTGCGCAGATAAACGTGTTGTCCGACTACACGTACACCATAGAGACTATCATACAGGCAGGCAGAAGAAAGATTCCCATGGCCTTTGTTGAAGTCGGGACCAACCCCAAGACGCGAGATTCCAGGCTGGTGAAAAGCGACCTGTCTTATGTGAGAAGAAGTGGCATGACCATTTTACGTTTCTTTGCCATATACAACCCTCTGAAGGTTTTCATGATCCTTGGAGGAATAGTTTTTGCCGCTGGCCTGGCGCTTGGACTGAGGTACCTTTTCTTTGTTGCAACAGGCCATGGAGCAGGACACGTCCAGTCCGTGGTGCTGTCTGCGGCCTTGCTCATCATAGGATTCCAGGTGTTCGTCCTGGCCCTGATAGCCGACCTGATCGGCACCAACCGCTTGTTGCTCGAAGACATACTCGCCAGATTGAGATTGATGCCGGGCCAGGGGCTGCAAGGGAGTAGGGATCGGGAAAAAGAAGAAAAAGAAGAAAAAGAAAAGCCGGGTCATGATGCAGGAACACCCGGATGATCCCGGATCTTGAGAAAAGACCTCCTATAGAGAATCACAAGGCCTGGTTGAAGAATGCATAATAGATGCTCGCTGGTTCAACGCTTGCCCGCAGGATTCCTGGCCGGACTTATCGCGGCAACAGTGGAATTGTTGATAACATTGTCCCGCTCCTCGTTTCCGTCCGGTGTGGTTTCGGCGGGTCTCGTGGTTCTCGGACTTGTCGCCGCGGATTGTACGCTTGGGTTGGTGATAGCTCTTGTACACCATTTGCTTGCAATATCCTGGCTGGAATACGGGTGGACCGGGGCTGCGTACACGCAATCGTTGAAGCTGTTGGAGGGCCTTGTCGCCAAAGAGGGTGATGTAAAAAAGGCATCGAAGATCTTTGGCCTCGGCCTGGCTGTGATTGTCGCCCTTGGGGGTTCCTGCTTGCTTGTTTTTTTCTTTTCCACGAGTTTTGTGAACAAGCGTCTCTCGGCTGTTGTGTGCGCCGTTGTAATTGTTGCATGGTGGTTGCTCGTATTGGCGCTGACTCCCTTGCTTTGGATGGTAATGAAGCACTTGCTCTCGCTCCTGCCCGGAAGGGGATGGATAAAGAGCCCGCTTGCCGCAACGGTTCTCATGATGATTTTCCTGCTGTCCGGACTAGGCGTTATCTCGTGGAGCAACAGGGAGATAGTGCGGGCCATCCCAAAGGCATGGGTAGTAAGCGTGCTGGCCCTGGCCGTGCCGTATTTTATCTTTGGGAGGATCTCCTTCAGGCCGCGGGCCGCAATAATTTCTCTTTCAGCCTGGGCCGTGCTGCTAATTGGCGCCGCATTGCTGGTCCCCATGCGCCAGGCAGGACTCAACTCTTTATACAACGGTGCGCCTGCGGCGGGAAGGTTGTTCTCCCTGCTTGAACCGGTTCTGCGTAAATCCAAAGCCCAGGTATCCATGGCCCTGGTAAGGCCAGGCCCATCTCCCATCGTGCATTCAAGGTCGGTGAACCTGCCGGGTTCGATAAAGAGGGACCTGTCGCTGATCCTTATAACGATAGACGCCTTAAGGGCGGACCATCTGGGACTTTACGGGTACAAAAGGAAGACCAGCCCGAACCTGGACAAGATCGGCGGACAATCAATCGTGTTCGAAAGGTTCTATACCAATGCTCCCACCACCCGGTGGGCGGTCCCGGTCATCATGACATCGAGGTACCCGGCCGAGATATCCTGGGATTTTTCTTCTTACCCTAATCCGGTCAGGCCCGGTAACCTCTGTCTCGCGGAAGTTTTGAAGTCGGCCGGTTTCGAGACCGGGGCAATACTTGGTTTCTATATTTTCAAAAGGTCCTGGGGGATCGATCAGGGCTTCGATCACTATGACAATTCCACGAGCCGGATACAGCCTACTGCAGAGACCAGGGCATACTCGTCCAACGTGCTCACGGACAAGGCCATAAAATATCTGTCGGATATCGAGGATGCGAAGGGTGGGAACCCCCGGTTCTTCCTGTGGGTTCACTACCTTGACCCGCACAGGGTGTACGTGGATCACAAGGATGCTCCTGCTTTCGGGGAAAGGCCGGTAGATCTTTACGACAAGGAGATATGGTTCACCGACAAGCATATCGGAAGGCTCATCGATTGGTTGAAGCAAAAAGGGCTGTATTCGAATACAATAATTGCAATTACCGCAGATCATGGAGAAGCCTTTTCAGAGCATGGTTTCACGGATCATGGATATACCCTGCACAATGAGGAGACAAGGGTGCCGATGATTATCCACGTGCCGGGGTTGAAACACAAAAGGGTACAGGCTGTTGCTTCACATATTGACCTGGCCCCTACTTTATTGAACTTGCTGGGCGTAGCCATTCCATCTGAAAGGTTCGAGGGACGCAACCTAGTTCCGGTAATCCTGGACGACCCGGAAAAAACCAATGGAAGAGCATTCCTGGAAATCTATTACGGCAGGAGCATGCCCCAAAGGACATGGGCTGTATTGGACGATAAGTACAAGTTGATCTACGACGAGACAAGGAACACCTGGTCATTGTTCGATGAGATTAAGGATTATATGGAAAGGAATAATCTGGTCGAGTCCTTGCCGAAAATTGCAGCAAGGTACGCCGCCCTTCTGAAGGGATACATGGCGGCATGCAGACACCCGGACTGGGAGGCGGCAAGGAAACGAAACAGGATCAGCCGCGTTCCGGGCGAGGCAACGTTAATGGATGTAACCTTCGGCCGCAAATTCAAGCTGGTTGGGGCCAAGGTTAGGCCGGAAAAGATAAGGCCCGGAGAACGGGCCGTGTTGGACCTGTATTTTTCCGATATTGAAGAGACAAAAAAGAGCTACAGGGTGTTCGTGCATGTCGAGGGCAGGGACGAAACAGGGAAGAGGTGCAGGTTCCTGGCGGATCACCTGCCAGCAAAGGGCCTGCTTCCCACGTACAGGTGGAAGAAAGGTGATATCATCAAAGACGAGTGTATCCTCAATACGAGTGCGAAACATGCAGGATGCAAGTTCAAGATTTTCATCGGATTCTACGGTCCTGAAAGGAACGGGCCAAGGCTGAAGGCCGCCGGCAGTGGTGTTGACCATTACAATCGCGCCATGGCCGGGTCTCTGGAGGTACTGCCTTGAGCAGGAATTCCGGAGTCGTCCCACCCATGCAATCACGCAGATCCCCTGTTGGTTGGTCCGGGGTCACGGTTTTTATCGGTTTTACAGTGCTGTCCCTTGCAATCACGTGGCCGGCGCCCGGCCGTTTCTTTACGCACCTGGCTGCGGATTCCGGTGATGCCTGGCAATTTCTGTTCAACATCTGGTGGGTGAAGAAGAAGCTCACCTGCGGCGGCAACCTTTTCCACACGGACTACGTCTTCTACCCGTACGGCGCAAACCTGTTCCTTCATACATTAAGCCTCTTCAACTCTTTGCCGGCTGCATTGCTGTCGTTTTTCATGGACTATATACAGGCCTATAACCTGGTCCTCCTCGTCCATTACCCGCTTGCGGGATTTGCAGCATACAAGTTGTTCGAGCACGTGACCCATGACAGGCCCGCATCATTTGTCTCTGCTGCGTTTTTTGCCTTTTCTCCTTTCCACCTGTGTCATGGCGCATGCCATATGCAACTTTGCGCAGTCGAGTTGCTGCCGCTCGCACTCCTGTTCCTGCTGAAGACGCTGGAGGAGGCAAACTACAGGAACCCTGTATGGGCCGCTCTGTTCGTAGTGCTGTCCGCCCTGAGTTCATGGTACTTCCTTGTTTTTTTGTTCCTCTTGTTCGCGGTGTTTGCCGGCGTTGGCATCTTTCGCAGGAGAAAAAGGGACAGGGGCCTGCTCAGGCGGCTGGCATTGCTTCTCGGAATAGTGGTAATCGTGCTCGGTCCCATGGTGATCGCAATGGTGCATGCCAGGCTGACCGTGGAGACGGTAAAGGGGCATTCACCATGGTACTGGTCTGCGGACCTGCAGAACTTTTTCGTGCCCGGCCAGGGATCTGCGCTTGGTTCGGCGTTCAAAGACATCAGCAAGGCCTGGACCGGAAACAGGGAAGAGAACTCGGCCTACCTTGGATATACCCTGCTGGTGCTGGCCTTTTTCGCATTCAAGGTCAGGAGACAGAGACTGATGTTATACAGGAAGCCCTTTGTAATTGCCGGGCTCGTGTTCCTTTTTTATTCCCTGGGCCCGTACCTGCATTTCGGCGGAAAGGTATTGAAGAGCATTCCCTTGCCCATGGCCTTGCTCGATGTTATTCCCCTTGGATTTGGAACCGCCCCTGTGAGGGCCACGCTCGGTACAGGCCTGTGCCTTGCAGGATTGGCTTGCGTGGGCCTGGCCGGCTTGAGGGCGCGTCTCGAAGACAGGAAATATCTCAAGATCCTTGTTACAGCCGGCGTATTGATTACAGGGTTGGCCGAATTCTGGCCCGGAAGCTTTCCGACCACCAGGAGACCTGTGCCTGATTTCTTCGGGCAAATGGCGGCCGAACCTGCAAATTACTCTGTCTTGGACATGAGGAGTTTTCCCGAACAGATGTACGGAATCATCAGGCATGAAAAGCCCCTTGTGAACGGACATGTTGCTCGGGACCCGGTAGAGCCGAGGAAGAAGCTCTATGCAATCCCGGTCGTAAAGGCCATGATGGCAAGACAGAAGAGGTTTACTCCATCCAGGCTTAAGGGCGGCAAGGCGCGTGCGCTGAAAGATCTTGGAAAGCTGGATATCAGGTACATCATCAGGCGCGCCGGTCATTCCACGGCTGTGGAGGATTCACTGGGATTTGAAAAGGTTTACCAGGGTAAAGGTGTAAAGATTTTCTTGGTGCCGGCTTTAAAATAGAAATGGAACAAGAGCTTTTCTGTTCCCGGGATAATTTTTAAAGTGCTTTATGTACCACTTGTGTTGGGCCACCGACCTTGGTCCCAGATTGGCGACCGTCCAAGCAAAGAAGGCAAGTCCGGGCAGCGACCATGTGGCGACGGCCCATCCGAGCCATTCCATAATTTCGCCCAGATAATTGGGGCAGGAAACAAACCTGAACAGGCCTCCTGTCGGCAACTTGTAACCTGTTTGTCCAGGCTGCCGGAGGGATATGAGGATCGTGTCCGAGTGTTGGTTGATTACAAGGCCTAACAGGAAAACAGCCATTCCGGACAGGAACCGCGGGTCGAAGAGCCAGCCATTGCCGTATCCGGGGGACAGTGCGTACAACCACCTTGCATTCAGGTACGAATTGGCAGAGGTAAAAAGAAAACCCATGATTACCGCCAGCACGGTCATGTTCTGTTTTCCTCCCTTGAGCCTGAAAGGAAAAACGAAAGCTCTGTGCACATAGTGAATCATCCACGTGAACAGGAATGCCAGGCCTGCCAGGCTGCTTGTCGTTTTTCCCGTGCCTGTGATGAAACAGGCTGCAAATACGAGAACGGAAGGTGTTTCCATGACTATCCAGCCGAGCCGCCTGTTCATCCTCGGGCCGAAGCCCGGCCTGGTGAACTTTCCATAAGGAGCTGCAACAAAGAGGAGTACAATGAACACCAGGCCTGCGAGGATGAACATTGTGACGAGCAAGTATTGAAAGAAGGTTGTTTCATTCATGTCCTTTCCCCTTTTTTACCATAAATAGCCTCTTGCGGCGGTCATCATGGCTCCAAGGACTGCAATAAGGACTGCTGCCGTTCTGCGCGGTGTAAGAGGTTCCTTGAGAAAGATTGCAGCAAGCAGGAATATGAGAATTGAAGAGAGCTGGTTCAAGATGGCGGCCACTGATGCATATGTGTATTTCATGCCGCCGAGCCAGGTCATCATGGCGATGTAGTTACCAAGCAATGCCGCGGGAACCATTACCTTCCATATCTTGGCTGGTATGAACACCCTGAAGGCAGACCGCTTTTTCCCCGAGAAAATAGGGGCGAGCAATATGAGCCCGAGCACGCCTCCCGAATGCCTGACCACGATGGTCCAGAACAATGGAGACCGATCCAGAATCTCCTTTGTCATCACGATGCCGATCCCCATGCCGAGTATTCCGAGGGTTCCTGCGGCAAGGCCGAGGAATAGGTCCCGTCTCGTGGTTCCGGGCAAGGCGCCTCCTGCAGAACCTACCAGGATGGCTACGGATATCAGCCCGGCTCCGATGTAACCGGCAGGGCCGATTCTTTCTCCCAGGAAAAAGAATGAGAGAATGACCACGCTCGGTGAATAGAGGCAATCTAGCACCGCGGTAAGACCGGCGCCGAGCTTGTTCAGGGAGATGAAGAAAAGCGTATCGGAAACAGCCACACCAATGAATCCGGCGGACATGAGCATTATCCAGTCCATGGGGCCGGTGCCCTTCGGCGCCGGGTCCAAGCCGATGACAAGTGCGGTCAGTACCAGAAAAACAAAGGAAACCACTGTCTTGAACAGGTTCAGCTCGAAAGGCTGCACCTGTTCCCCTGTCTTTTTGAACAATATTACTGCAGCCGCCCAAATAAGTGCCGACGCCAGGGAAAGGCCTTCTCCCAGGAATGGTATGCTGTGTTCGATTCCGGTTGAGTTCATGGACAGGTTTCCTAATCAGATATGGCCGGGACAAGTCGCTCTATCATGGCGGCGCATGATACAAGCGGCAGGCAAGCGTTGCAAACTAATTCTATAATTTACATGAAGAGCGAAGTAGACAGGTATCTTTCCCCGGAGTCGGGCAATACGACAACGATTGTTTTGCCCTCAATTGATTCGTCTTGTGAAAGCTTGGAGACTGCTGCCATGGCCGCGCCGCTGGAGATGCCTGCAAGTATACCCTCTTGCCTGGCCAGTCTCCTTGTAAATTCCATGGCCTCTTCGCTCGAAACGGTTTTTGTACCCGGTCAACGAGATCCATATCCAGGACCCCTGGCACGAAGCCGGCGCCGATCCCCTGGATCTTGTGCTTTCCAGGCCTTTGTTCCCGCCCGGACCTGGCCTGTGTAAGGACAGGGCTTTCTTTCGGCTCGACCGCAATTGAAATAACAGGAGCCTTTTTTGTTTTCTTTAGAAACCTGGAAACGCCGGTAATAGTGCCACCGGTGCCTACACCGGCGACAATGGCATCGACCTTGCCTTGTGTATCTTCCCAGATTTCAGGGCCTGTGGTTTTTTCATGTATACCCGGGTTGGCAGGGTTCTCGAACTGCTGCGGCATGAAGTAACGCCCGGGATCGGATTCACATATTTCCCTCGCCTTGTCGATGGCGCCCTTCATGCCCTTGGCGCCGTCCGATAACTTCAGCCTGGCGCCAAGTGCTGACAGGACCTTCCTTCTTTCGATACTCATCGTATCAGGCATGGTGAGCGTCAGCGGGTATCCCTTGGCTGCGCACACGTAGGCCAGCGCAATACCCGTGTTTCCGCTTGTCGGTTCGATGACTTCCATGCCCTTGCGAAGCGCTCCCCGTTCCAGGGCGTCCCAAATCATGGCGGCCCCTATCCTGCACTTGACCGAGAACAATGGGTTCCTGGACTCAATCTTGGCAAGTACGGTTATGCCCGGCTTTTCAATGATCCTGTTTATCCTGACCAGAGGGGTTCTTCCGATACTTTCCGCATTGTCGCTGAATATTGGCATCTTTCACCTCCCATGGGCGTGCCCTGCTTTTTCAGGGCAGGGATACGCTTAAGAAAATATTACCAGTAAATTGATAAGACAAGGAGAAAAAGCTTGAAAAAATATAGGCGAGTAATATTACAGTAATTTCAACATGGCTCGAACGACCCGGGGGGCTTTTGACATGGAGGACAAGATGACTCTTGAGTCCAAGGAAGATGTAAGAGACAAGGATGTGAGCATGGCCTTACCGGAACTGGTATTTGC
>JAADFL010000046.1 GCA_013152945.1 Deltaproteobacteria bacterium
GTGGCCAGGACCATTGCAGACCTGGAGGAGAGGGAGGAGATATTGGCCCGTGATGTGGCTGAGGCAGTGCAGTACAGGAGTCTTGACAGGCGCTTGTAGCCCACAATTGCTCGATCTTATTGGAGGCCGGCTGCTTCCGTCCCTCCTTTTCCACTTTAGCCGCTGCTGGTCGCAGGTCTCGAAAACCAGCCTGTTATCAAAGGAAACACAGGGTTCGGGCTCAGTCTCGGGCCTTGAGAATTGCTCGCCGGCCCTGTTCGAGATCAGGTGCCGCAGGCCGCCTTTTTCCCTTTTTATTACTTTTGCCGGATTCGAATGACACTACTCACCCAAAAACTCCCTTCCACAGGTAATGGAATCCCAGCACGGCCATGAACCCGCAACCCAGGGAAAAGATCAACTTCTTATACTCTAGGAGTTTCAGCGCAATGTTACCCAATGCAAATCCCAACAACGGGTATACTGACGAGGATGCGGCAAAAGCTGTACCTATGAGAGCTCCTTCAAGGGGTCGGGATTTCAGCAACATCGGCAACAACACGGCCAGCTTGCCGCACATCACCGCGCCCCTTGCCGCCCCAATCCACAGGCCGGCTCCGAGTCCAACTGCTTGGTTGTTTTCCACTCTTCTGCCTTTAAGCCTGCGCACGTTCCTGGTCAAGGGCTCCACTTCTGGTTCTTCGGCCTCGCAAAGGCCCGATGGGTTGCACGCTCTGCACGCCCGCCGGTAGTCTCTGTACTCCATGCCGGCATCCTCGGCGCACAGGGTGCAATCCCCGCAAGCCGAAACTTTCCCGGTGCCCCTTCTCCGCCAAGGCGGAATCCAGTCGAATATTCTGGTAAGGGCCAGGTAAGCTGCAAAGGCGAGCAGGAACACTCCTGACATCAGGTTGAGACTGGAATTCGGAACAGCCAGGTTCGAGCCCACCAGCGAAGCAGCGGTCGAGAGAGCTATTACGGCCGATGCCCGTCCCAGTATGTAACCGAGTGCCAAGCTCCTTCCCCCGGCCTGCAGGGAGAATACAAGCAATGCGCAGATCCACAAGTTGCCGAAAGACAATCCCACTACCACTGCCGAGGCCAGGTTTTCAAGCATTAATCCTGCTCCAAAACCGTTTCCGGCACCAAGTCCATGGCATCTTTCTCCTCGCCTGCAAGGCCTTCAAAGGCCCCACTAGCCGGACCGGCGGTAATGGAGATTGCGATCCGCCGTAATATTGAGCTGTTGTGTCATAAGATCCCGGGTGCCGCCCATTTTCCGTCCCTGCCAGGCGTGGTCTTTCTATGCTCAAAGCTTGCTCCCTTCTGGCAGCCATGATGCATTTACCGCCATCTGTAGATGCATTGTGGGTGAATACAGCTTTCCATGTCAAATGCCTGTACGCAGATATTTATTGCATCTTTGCCTATGTTTGGCCCCTTATTTGGTCATTTCATCTCTTGCTCTCAAGAAAACTCCTCGTGTCGTTGCCCATTATGCATGAATCGGTTTTCTAAACAGGGATGCTCGGGGGAAAAACCCGGGGAAGTTCAAGAAAGGCTGGTAAAAAAAAGTGAGAGACATTATGTAAGGAGAACAATAAAAGGATAACATTAGATTCACCAGGAGAGTTCAATATGTCCCGTAATAAAAATAATAATGACAATAGCCGGGATAAATCAATATCAGCAATACACGTTCACCAGGGAATAGTGCTCGTGCAGGCTCCGTCCAAAAAAGACCTGGATGCGCTACTTTCGAGGGCCATGTTCAAAAAGGCGCTGTTGCGAAAGATCGACGAGTCCAGCGCTTTGTTCGAGGGAAGTTTGCAAGAGTCAATCTTTGAATACTTTGAGAAAAAAAACCTGCAACACGTGATAATGAACACAGGGTTTGAAAAAGTTCCGGTTTCAATTTCCGGTCCTGAGTGAGCCTGGCCATGAACGATTCCGGCATTCCACGTTCACAGGAACAATGGCGAAGATTTTTCAACCATTTCAGCATGACGGCCCTGTACAGGTTCATGTCGTCACTCGGCGGCAACACCACGATGGGAAAGAACAAGATTTTAATGATAAATTTTCTTGCCGGGGAATATGCCGGGGGCAGCGGCTTACAGCAATCGATACAACGGCTTGAAAAACGGCAACTGATGCTTCTTGAAGTTCTGGCGCTCTGGAAAGGCCGCGCAGTCGAGCCTTATATACTTTTCAAGATATTGCAACGAACAGGAATATCAAACGGTCAATTCGGAAAGATAGTACAGTCCCTAATGGAGATGGGCCTCATATTCGTTTTGGAAAACGGTAGTTACAGGAACACGGAGGTTTTTTTAAGCAGGTATGACAACTGGTGGCGTTTCAGATATCGCAACTACACCATATTCGCGCCTGAAGGCATATGGGAAATAATACGGCCGTTCAAACCGCCGGACAAGAGTACGGCCATTCCACCAATTCCGAAAAAAGAATTGAAGTTCACGTCCGTGGAACCGCGAGAGGTGTACAATCACCTGTTCCTGGTAACGAAATTGATTGGTAAAGTGAAGAAGCAATTCACTATGTACGGTGATTTGAGTTCAACAGCACAAAAGCAATACGAGATTATCTTTGGACAAAACTACATGGAAGCGGATTCCGGTTATTACCTGGGTCTCTGGCTCGATCTGTGTACAATTCTCGGTTTGCTCGAAAAAAAAGCCGAAGATCCCCGCCAGTTTAAGACAACGGAGAATTTCAGGCGCATACTGGCGGATCCCATTGACCTTCTTGCAGGTATTATAGATGCAATGTCGAAAATGATGGGACGTATATCCATTAGTGATTATAGATGGGATAACGACTACGAGCTTCGCGACCTGTATCTTTACAATGTACATAAAGGCAAAAACAGAGTATCACAAATTGCCGTTGCCTTTGACTCGATTATCAACATCTTTCGGCCTGTTGAAACCGGGAAAGGTTTTGCCAAGGAATCCATATATCACTCCAAGTGGATCACACGTGTCGTAACAAGAAGCATCTGGAACGTGCTGCTTCGAGAGATTACCAAGACATCATTGAACGATGTGGCGCAATTAACAAACATGATTGAGAGAACTGATGAGGTGACCGGCCATGTCCTGGCTTTTCTTTATGCCACGGGCATTATCGAGAGGGCCGAGTATGGCGGAGGGGGTGATGTCTATTGGCGTGCTACACCCCTTACGCTCAGGGTGCTTTCAAAAGACCATGACCTGATGGCGCCATGGAGGCATAAGGCACACTGGAAATCAAAGAAATCGGATAATATTCTTTTGGTCCCGGGCAAGCCGAGAGGCGGCCCGGAAATGTCCGCAGCCTTTCTCGGACCGATTGCATCCAGTGTCAATACCAGGAAAGACGGCGGTGCTGAATTCCAAGTAACGGTAGATTCACTGAATCTTGCATTGGCTCAGGGAATTTCCATCCAGGAGATAAGGCAAAGGCTGGAGTACCTGGCCGGACCGTATCCAAGCCGTTTTGCCGACATGATAAATGCAATAAAAGCTTCATACAAACCTTTCAGGCTCTGGCTCGATCCTGTCTTGGTCAAAAATTTCGACCCAAAACATACGGGCAAAGCACATTTGGAAAGGTCCGGAGCAAGAAGGATTGGATCGAATTCCTTCCTGTTTCCATCACTTGCTTCTTTTACCGAATTCCGCGATGCGCTGGATTCGGACGGCAAGCCCCTGTACAGGTTTCACCGATACGATGTCGCGCCTGAAAAAACATGCAGGATATCCCGGTCTGGCGCCGATTATTTTCTACTGATCACGGATGAAAGCAGGTACGATCTGAAATTGCACCGTTTATTGTCCGACTTGGGGATAAAAAAATATCCATTGCCTGGAAAAGTGGATGTATCATCCCTGAAGGTGGCATCGGGCAGACAAATAAAACCAATGCTGAAAGACCTGGAAAGGTTTTTTATACGTGGAATACCGGAAACGCTTGTTATCTTGCTGTTGGCAAAGGCAGGGGAAATCGATTCGCCCCTTGTGGAGCCCTTTTTCAGAATCAATTTTAAAAAAAGGGTATTCAAGGGCCTCTTGCCCATTCTACTCGGGAAGAGGTCTGTCCTGAAATTCGATTACCTGGAAGATCAAGGATGTTTCTTTGTTCCCGGTTCCACCCTGGCAAAGTTTGAAGAATTACTGGCTGACAAGGAAATACCTTTTCCTATCGAGTTCAGCCAGGTAAAAAAGTCTGCGGCAAATAAAAAGGCGTTGAAAGAGCTCGAAAGAGCTGTTGAAGAGGAGAACATTAAATGAACTCGATTCATGGAGATCTCGTTCAGGAGGCTCACGAACTTGGGCAAGTTGTGGGTCCTATACTGAAAGCCCTCAAGGAACAAGACAGGGCTGTACAGGACATCCAATCTTATCTCTCTTCTGAAAACCTGGCGGGATTGGACAAGGCCGTCAACAGGTTATCACCTTCTTTTCTCGACCGGTTTGGCCTGAAAGAAAGGGCTTTGACCCTGCAGGAGCAGCTCTTGAAAAGACTTCATGAACTGAAGGCAGAACATCGCAGGCGGCTTGGAAAAGAACTCAAAGAGTCATTTGAATCAGGCGGCTTCAACGCAAGACTGGTATCTGACAACCCACCGTCTTTCAAGGTAGGCAGATTCGAAATTGAGTTGAACCTTGACAAGATGGAGGCTGGTATATCCTTTTGCCGTGAACCATTGAGAAAGGTCCAGGCCAAACCTGAAAAAATAATGGATGCACTTACTCGTGAAAAACGGTTGATAGAGACATCCGCTGTTGAACAGGGCAGATTTTTCGATGCCATCCTCAATGCGTACAAGGCAAGTTTGGCCTTGTACTCGGGCAGGATGGGGGATAGAGTAGATCTGGTGGACCTGTTGCCACAGGTGGCGTTTATGCTCCAACCGGACAAATTCAAGGAACACCCTACGAAAGAAAGGTTTATTTCATATTCCAGGGTGCAGTTTATCTTCGACCTCAACAGGCTGAGGGAGTCCGGTCTCTTGACAAAATCAGGATTCAGGTTGGATCTTGGTACCGCCACAGGCGATTCGACACGGAAGAAGGGCAGGGTCTTCTTCCTGGAAGATGCGAACGGGGAAGGCCAGTACTATCTTTCGGCAAGGTTCGTGCCGACGCAACCGAATCAATAAAAATACGTGCTCATAGAACCGTTGCCGGCATTATAGAAAAGTATAAGATCTTGAACCTTTCAGCCATTTGAGTAATATTGATCATGGAATGAGTGCCGGACCGGGGGTAACTGGAGGCAAGCGGATTCATGCCAAAGAATCGTTCTTTCCCGCTGACCGACGAAGAACTCCGCAGTTTTTACAGGAGAAAGATCGAGCCAATCAAAAGAAAAGAAAAAACATTGCCCCAAAGATGGAAGAAGCAATTTCGGGTATCCCTCCCTTATTACTCTCTGCTCGATGAGCCCCAGCAAAAACAGATACGCAGGCTTTTTTGGTTCAGGTTGCCTGATCCGGATGTACCCATTGAAAATTTTACTATTGAGGAACTCGTCAAGCTGGACTTGCTGGCGGAAAATTATCTCGATCAGGTGATTGCATTCGCACCGATCGCAATGGAACACGATTATGGGCTAGCCATGACCATGGATAGGGATACCCCGAGCCGTTTTGCGGTCTTGACGCTGTCCGGGTCCATATATGTTCTGGATGCTCCGAGCGAAAAAGGGACAAGGGCTTTCAAATACGACAACATCTACGGCAACAGCTCGATTCCGCCGGAAGGAACTTGCCGTCTCAAGAAAAATCCTGCGGTTGGAGAGAAATTGCGAACCGTCTCTTTTAAGAGCAGCCCTATTATGCTGCTGGCATGTGAGAGAGAAAGAGGTAAGCGACCTGAATTCAAGGAGGAGGCCCTTGTTATTTCAGAGGTGCTGTGCCGGAGAACAAGATTGGTTCGCAGGAGAAGCCAGGACCTCCTGTTCAAATATCTAGGACTGGCGGATGAAGATCATAATACCGGCCCCTCTCCTGAACCGGGGAGAGAGGAATGACCGTGTTTCGAGAATTGACGGCCCTTCAATAATTACGCCTGGAATCACTGCATGGTTTAGAGCCATTGCTGCAGGAACAGCAAACAGTCATCGAATCATGTATCCCTGCTTACATGGTTTTTCTTTTTGGGAAACATTTTACAGGTTCAAGGCATTCCCGTGATGCAACTTCATCTGCGAACATGTCAAATATCCTCTTCATTGCGAGATTGATATTTGATCAATCAGTTATCCGCATCATCTCCTGTCAAGTCGCTTTCTACCCGGTTTCGGCCCAGGTGTTTGGCCTTGTACAGGTATTCATCGGATACTGCAATCATCTCGTCGGAGTCGGCAAGGTTTGCCTCCCTCAGGGTGGCGATTCCCAGGCTGATGGTTACAGGTATACGCTGGCGTTTGAATACGAACCTGTGGGCAGCTACAGTCTTTCTTATTCTATCGGCCAAAATATATGCCTTCTCCGCATCCGTATCCCGTAACAGCAGGGTGAACTCCTCACCCCCATATCTGGCAAAAATATCTTCGCCCCTAATACATTGGTTAACGACGTCCACCAACTTCTTTAATACAAAGTCGCCCGCCTGGTGTCCCCAAGTATCATTCACCTTCTTGAAGTGATCGATGTCGAACATTATTAGAGACAGCGGCTGACCATGTCGCAGATAGAATGAAAATTCGGATCCTATCCTGTCCATGAAAAACTTCTTGTTGTAAGTGCCGGTCAACCCGTCACGCACGACCGAATTATAGAGTTCTTTCTGGAATTTTTCCTCGATATCATCCTGGTAACTGAATTTTAGGATAGTGGTCTTGCCTATTTGAATTTTATCACCATCCTTCAAGGTGTGTTCCTGAATCCTGACTCCGTTTGCAAAGGTGCCGTTCGTGCTCTTGAGATCTATGACCACGGTATCGCCGGTCCTAATGTTCAACAATTTGGCATGTCTCCTTGATACGCCGTCATCTTCAAGAATGATATCACATGATTGGTGCCTGCCGATTACAACCTCTTTGCCTGTCAATTTGAACATCCGGCCGACTCCCCTGCCGGCAATAACTACCAAGTACGCATTTTCCTTTTTTTTCTGCTGATAAATATCCCTTATGTGGTGTATTACTGTTTTGTCTTCATCCATTACAACAAAACCCTGCTCCATAATTAGAACAACAGCTTAAAGATATCAAGTCTTAAAAAAAATAACAAAAGAATAAAAAAATGCAAGGATAAACTAGGGACTTTCGTTATCAAGGGCTATGATCATCGGTTTTTTATCCTTGTGTTTCTTTGATTGTTTTGTATTCTTAACTCTGAAATGTTCTTGACCGTGGAGGGATTGTAATGAGAGTGCAGTGCCCAAATTGTAAATCAATCTATGAGCTGGATGAAGCCAGGTTTGCGAATGTTCCGGAAGTAAAGTGCTCACAGTGTGGAGCACTTATCGTATTGAATCAAACCGAGGATGCGTCTGCCGGAGAAAACGGGGGTGAAAAGGGCAAGACCATGTTCATGCCGGCCATGAGTACTGCGGCAAAGCAGATTGGAGATACCCCCGGTGCCCCTTCAC
>JAADFL010000047.1 GCA_013152945.1 Deltaproteobacteria bacterium
TTGCAGGCGACCGGGAATGGAAGGTGGCCTATCATCCGTACCCACCGGGCTGGTCCCTGCCCGACTTCGGTCCCAAGGACCTGCCACTCGTAACATTTGGAAACATCGGCGTGCTCGTGGGGTACCTGATGGCACGGTTCCCAGACCATCCGCATGCCTGGGAGGTGCTGCTGACCGAGCAGGGAATCAACTCTGGGACAGGCTCGAGCGAGGAAAAACAGAACAAGGCGATATGCGATGCCTATCGGAACGTGCTTGGCACACCCGGTGTAACCACCTTCATCTACTACCGTCTGCAAGACTTTGGAGCCATAGAGAACGGCTCTGCAATGGGCCTCATCAGGGAGGACGGCAGCTTGAAGCCCTCGTGGTATACATGGTCCATGATGAACCGCATCGACCTGTCACCGCCCCAGCTCGCATGCGGCTTCGAGGACCTTCCCTATGTAGTTATCCGGCGTGGAAACGGCGGCTTCGACGGTCACTGGGCGTCCACGCGTAAGCTGCCGGAGGGGTTCGTCCTGGAAGGCAAGGGCTGGAAGATCCTGCGCGAAGAAGCACCAGGGACTCGAATGCTATTCGAGTGCGCAAAGAGCAAGCACAACTTCTTGTCCCTCGACGTAAACTGCGGCGGACAGCAGCCCATGGGGCCTGTGGGCTGGATCTGGACTTCACAGGAGGCAGGTACCGTGCCGTTTTTTGCCTGCTCGACCAGGTTCGGAGATAACTTCGTCTCCACGGATTCGAACTGTGAGGGCAAAACCAAGGACGGCCTGCTGGGGTACGTGTTGCCAGTGGAGTGACGGCCAGGTCGCTCGCGCCATGGTCTCGGCGTGAAAAGATATGGTCCACCCTGCCAGGCACTTGCCATCAGAGGCCAGGTTGATTGTTTTCTTTCGGCCGGCTTTTCATTTGCATCTCTGTGGCGTCCCTGCAGAAAACCGCTCTGTCCGGACCGGTTCTGGGAAAAACTCATGAAAAGCGGCGTATGGTCACATGCCGGGGCCGGCGATCTCCGGTCGACCCCGGGAGACCTGCGACCGGCGGCACATTATTTGTCCTTTGTTCAGGTGCCAAAGCAAAAAAACCTAATGGCTCTGATGTGGAATACCTTGACTATTTGGGGCTGCTTGTCGATATTGGTGGTACTTGCTTTTAGCGATGCGCTCTTACCAAAGGGAAGGTCAAGGATGGCTCTTTTCAAAAAACAGGCTTTGGTGCTTTTTTTGGCATTTCTATTTTTCTTACCCGCTTGTAGTGGATCGTCCGGCGGAAAAAGTGATACCGATACTGACACGGATACCGATACCGACGTGGACATTGACACGGATATCGATACCGACGTGGACACTGACACGGACACGGATGCCGACTCGGACGTGGACACTGACACGGACACGGATATCGATACTGACGTGGACACTGACACGGACACGGATGCCGACTCGGACGTGGACACTGACACGGATGTTGACACTGACATTGATACCGACGCAGACACTGATACGGACACCGACACAGATGCAGACTCGGACTCGGACGCTGACACGGATACTGACAGTGACACGGATACTGACTCCGACTCTGATACTGACACGGGTGTGCCATATATCCCGGGATTGGTTGCGCACTACCACCTGGACGACAACTCGGACGACGGCACAGTGTTAGACAGCTCGCAGAACGGCTTACACGGCCACGTAGTACCAACGGAATCTTATACGAGCGTAATGCATACCAGTGACAGCCGTTTCGGCACCGGTGCATTCCGGTTCGGTGCAGGCCGTCCCTATGTCGCACTCCCGGCACATGCAACCCTGGAGCATGGTACAGCGAACGGCTTTTCGGTCTCTACCTGGATCAAGCACGTTGGGGCGGATTCCGGGCATTACGAGACGATAATCGGCAGCGGCGACGGTGGTTGGGTGATGGCCAAGCAGGAAGATGGGCACTCGGTCATCTTGGGGTTTTGGTTGGATGGGACGGATCTCGTGATAGTAAACGGGAACGAGGCGATCGACGATGGTCGATGGCACCATGTTTCTGCGGTCCTCGACAGATCGAGTGCCAGGCTCTACATAGACGGCGTGGTCGAAACGAGTCCGTCCGGCACCACCAGTATAAAGAACATGTTCAACAGCCGCGTGTTGCTGGGAACGAACTCGCAGTACCTGGGAGAGAGGGTCTTCGAGGGAGTGATAGATGATGTCAGGGTATACGACCATGCGCTGACAGCCTCGGAGATCTCGAGCCTGGGCGATGGCGGCGGCGACTCGGATGCAGACGTTGACAACGATGTGGATACCGACAGTGATACAGACACGGACAGCGATACCGACACGGACAGCGATACCGATACCGGGCCGGAGTGCGCCTCGGATTCCGACTGTGGGAATGGCAGGGGATGCCTTGCCGGTATCTGCAGGGACAAGTGCATTACCGATTGGGGGTGCCTCGTCAAGCCTTCGGGAGATATCTGCCATGGCGGTTACTGCGTGGACTGTGAGAAGGACTCTGACTGCCAGAGCGGGAGGTACGAGTGTAACCGGCAGGCGTTCAGGTGTGAGAAAAGAAACGTGGATCCGAATTTCACGAAGATTGGTATCTTCTACCATACTTGGCATTGCCCGGCTGCGCACCGTAACCCTGTGCACGATATATCCGAGGTGCTTGCGGGACGACAGAGCTGGGGGGACTACGGGATATTCCATTACTGGGACAAGCCGGCGGCGGGTTACTACTGCTTGAGCGAGAATGACGGCCTTTTGGCACAACACGCCGAGATGTTACGCGATGCGGGTATACAGTGGGTTTTCGTAGACGTGACAAACCATGCATACGTGGATGGCAGGAGTGATCGAGCGAACGAGATGATCATCAAGCCGTTCGACCGGATGCTGGCCGTTTGGAGCGGCATAGACAGGGCACCGCGCATAGTCCCCTGGGTGCCTGCCCAGGACGACGGGACCAATCCGAACGCATACATGGTGGATGCATTGTTGCAGCGCCTGGGCAATTACCCGGGGATGCAGTTCGAGTACCAGGGCAAACCGCTGGTGTTGATAACTGTAAACTCGGTGCACCCGGTAAGCGAGGCCAAGCTTGCAAAGCTGGCACAAAGCTACACAGTGAGAAAGATGTGGGGCGTTTATCAAGACCCGGGACCGGAGTGGAGCTTTCTGCAGAGGTGCGAGCACGATCCTACTGATTCGAGGCCATGCAACCAGCGTAGTGCAGTGCTGAACGGCAAGATAGAGCAAATCACGATTGCCACTGCGTACCAGGCTGATTACATGAGTAATGAAAACACGGCCACCCCGAAGCACCACGGCAAGACCTTCCGGAAACAGTTCGAGACATTGTTTAACAACCCGCAGGCGCCCATCGCCACGATAACCGGGTGGAACGAGTGGATCGCACAGCGCCAGAAATGCGGACAGCATCCTTCGTGTGATTGCTCGGTGTACCCGGACGGCTGCTTCATAGATACGTGGAACATAGAGTATAACCGGGACATAGAACCTTCGGACAATGAGATGGGTGACTATTACTACAGGTTGATGAAATCCTGTATCGAGATATTCCGCCGGGGCGAGACCTGCGAAGGGAACGAAAACCAACTCTGTTGCAAGGACTGGAGCTGACGGGGTAAGTGAGTCCGGCCCCGGGGAAATGGTGCCCGAGCCCTCGTGGCCTCTCCATAATCGGGAGGCGTCAAATGGATAGCTCATCAGTAGTCCGAGCAGAGCATGGCTGTTCAAAGCAAAGGATTGGTTATCGAGAAACCTGCTCCTGTATCATGCGGGAGACCAGGTGAGAGATTTGCTTGGAGGCTTTGGCTTCAAATTCGCAACAAAGAGAATCGAACATAGCCTTAACCAATGCAAACCATTGTTCAGGCCTCCAAGCGAAAAAACCCAAAGGTGCCAATTTGTCATTGTTCTCTTGTTTTGCTATCTTATAGATATTATCTTTCCCGGTGACTGGTACGGATTGGCTACTGGAGTTATTTGGTGGCAAAACGAGCTTTCAAGAGATTTCCGGTTAAAGGCTCTGCGGTATGCCTGACTCCAAGCGGCAGGCAAATCTTTGGCCGGGCAAACAACCTGAGTCCCGGCGGCGTGCTCTTAACAATGAATGACGACATAGGAATGGTGAATGATCTGGTCGATCTTGCACTCGACCTTGAGGGCTGCGACATTCCCCTTGTCTTGCGCTGCCGCATTTCGTGGATGTCGGGTAAAGATATTTCAGCACACTCCCTTTCGAAAATCGGGCTTCAATTCCAGCGGGTATCGAGGACACAAGCAGAGTTGATAAGCAAGCTCGGACCACCGACGTCTACATAAGCTCCGGATCGTTAAGCCCCTGTTCCAAGCTGATTCGCGTTTCTTTCGGCCGGGCATGACACCCGAATCCGAAGTACGGGCTAGTGAAATACAAGCACGGTCGCAAAGCCCCTCGACTTGCAGGGGCTTCGCCTCTCTCCTATAGTCTGCTGTTATGAAAACAATTCGAACTGCAAGCGGTTACATCTTGTCGGCCATCTTGGTTTTTTCCTTGTTCGGAGAAGCCGGCTTTTTACAACCCGCTTATTATTCCGTGCTGTCCGGTCTGTTGTGGACATCCCTTTTCCTCCTGTTCATGATAAGCCGGGGAAAAAGCATCGGGGTGAAAACAACAAAATCCTCACTGCGAGATCGATTCAAATTGTATTCAGCGGTTTTCCTTGTTGCCTTTTTAGGCATCATCATTACAAGGTGGACTATTCTCGGCGCGTTCCCAATCGACACAGATGACTGGTTTTTTGTCATAGCAGGTCACAGGTTGGCTACACAGGGCCTGTATTCAATAGTCCAGGGAATATCAGATCTCCAAAGAGGGGGAATCTTTCTCACCAAGGTCATTCCCTTTATCATCTATAGCCTTGAAGACATATTTCTTACTCACAATTACCTTGCATGGCGCCTGCTCGATATCGCATTTCTCGGGTCAGCCTGTGTTCTCGTGACAGCGCTGGGCCTCAAGTTGGGTCTGGATCGAGCCGGAGCGGCCCTCGCCGGCCTGGGAACCGCCTTTTCAACGGCTTCGCACGAAATAACACTCTATTCATCCCGAATGGACATTGCCCTTGAAACAACCTTTTTGCTGGGATCGCTGCTTTTTTTCATCGATTACATGCATAAGGAGCAAAAATTTTATTATATTTCCTCATTGATCCTGTTCATTGCAGCCTTGTTGACACAGGAAACCGCAATGATCTTTCCCCTTATCATTGTTGCGATCGTGCCCGGGACCAGGACCGGGACCTCCAGGGGCGTAAATATCCGAAAGCTCATGGTCACACTAACCCCTTTCTTGATATTGAGCGGGCTCTTTCTCTGGCTCTCGTTTACACTCTTGCAACCAGGTCAGACATCCGACCTGTCCGGGGCCGCGGTCGACCAGAGAACCATGATACTGAAATCCTTGTTCAGCTCGAGGCTCACCGAATCATACCTGCATACGTTACCGAGATTCCTTGCCGTCCCCTTTCCTTCCGCGGCTTTTGGCAGACCGGGTTATCTTATCACAACATTATCTCTTTTCTTTCTCGGGATTATCTTGCTCAAAGGCATGGCCTCAAAGACAGTGTCCCAAAAGGTCTATCCCGGCCTTTTTCTCTCAATCGCAATATCATTCGCACCGACCTTTTTCCTGGCTGCACTGCCGGACGTGACAATGGAACAGACCAGACATTTTTTCTTTCCTGTAATTTTCTTCTACCTGTTCATAGGGGCGTGTCTCGGCAAGAGCAGGTCAGGAAAATTTGATATTGCCGGGTACGTTGCATTCTTGTTTCTCCTTGTCTTCAATGTTTCGGCTGTTATTCAACACGATCCTGTTAACAACTGGTTTTCAAAGGTGCTTGCCAGGACTTCGTATAAGATATCGCGTCAAGTTTCCAAGATGTCACCCGGCCAGGAGCTATACCTTGTCACCGATACGGTGCGAATAGACAGAGGGGGCATGGATTCAGCGGTTCTCTCAGTTTTCTTGGACAAGAAACCAAAAGTTAAATTGAACTATCTTTCCGGCGTTGGAGAGTTGACCCCTAGGGACAAGGCTTCGACCTTCTTTACCATAAACGCGGATAACAGCACCATTATAATGGCATGGGATCCGAAAGTTGAAGACTTTATAAAAGTGGATTTAAAAAGTATGAAACGTCTCCTTGGATTGCAAGAATCCATGGGCGGCGCTGACTGTGAAAGATGCTCTGTCATAGATCTTGAATTTCCTACCGGCAAACTCCGGCTTAAAGCGGATTTATTGGAAAATGTCTGGCTCATCAGTATTGTAAACAGGTCCTAGCCTGTTATCAAAAACACTTTCCGGCCGTCCTGTTTATCATGGATTTTGCTTGGTCTAAAGAATATTCGAGGGCCGGCAGGATGATTACTAGATCCCTTCTCCATCGGTAAACACCTCCTTTTCCGGCCTGGCCTGGGTGATCCTGGAGCCCGGAGGCACGTCTCTTACCAGCCAAACATTTCCTCCGATTACCGAACCTCTTCCGATCCTGACCCGTCCCAGGATGGTTGCACCCGAGTACACTATTACATCGTCTTCTACAATGGGATGTCTCAACACCCCCTTGATCGGATTTCCCTGCTCATCCAGGGCAAAGCTCTTGGCACCCAGGGTTACTCCCTGGTAGATTTTCACCCGGTCGCCGATTTCACTTGTTTCACCGATTACAACGCCGGTTCCATGATCAATGAAAAAACTCGATCCTATTTTTGCTCCGGGATGTATGTCGATCCCGGTGATACTATGAGCATGTTCCGTGATCATCCTGGGCAATAATGGAACCGACAACTCGAACAACTCGTGCGCCAACCTGTAATTGGTTATCGCCAAGATACCGGGATAGCAAAAAATCGTTTCCTCCGGAGTCGAGGCGGCGGGATCTCCTTCATAGTGGGCCCTGGCGTCCAAAAACAGGTTTTCCTGTATCCCGGGCAACCTGGACAAAAAGTCTGCAGTCTTTTCCCTGGCCCGTTCGTCGCAGTCCGAGCAATAATCCCCTCCGCAGCACTCGAAACAGAAACCTCGCTTTACCTGGTCCCTTAGCCTCTTTTGGACCGAGTCAAGGAGATATCCCAAATGGAAAGAAAGTGTCTCGTCCCTGATATCGGCATTGCCGTGAAATCCGGGAAAAAGCAATGCCCTCAAGTCTCGAACAATCTCTATCATCTCCTGCCTGGACGGCAGTCCATCAAAGCAAGACGAGTCCTTCCTCGAAAGTTTCTTTGCCCCTTCTCCCAAGGCAAATACCAGTTCCGGTAAGGCCATGCTCACATCCTTGTCTCTTACATCTTCCTTGGACTCAAGAGTCATCTTGTCCTCCATGTCAAAAGACCCCCGGGGCGTTCGAGCCATGTTGAAATTACTGTAATATTACTCGGCTATATTTTTTCAAGCTTTTTCTCCTTGTCTTATCAATTTACTGGTAATATTTTCCTGGGCGTATCCCTGCCCTGAAAAAACAGGGCAAGCCCATGGGAGGTGAAAGATGCCAATATTCGGCGACAATGCGGAAAGTATCGGAAGAACCCCTCTGGTCAGGATAAACAGGATCATTGAAAAGCCGGGCATAACCGTACTTGCCAAGATTG
>JAADFL010000048.1 GCA_013152945.1 Deltaproteobacteria bacterium
TCGCCGGTGTAATAAGGCAAATAAGATTCCCAAAACCGAAGGGTGGAGGCATAGTGGTGGTCAAGTTCCCATTCGTCTTCAGGTCTACGGAGTAAATTACTCATGTTGAATCAAAAGATTTTTTACCTGTTCTTTTTTCCATTGATTTTCTTCTCCATGGATGCCGGTGCCCAGCAAAAGGGAGAATTAGAGGATCCTATGGTTCCACAACCTGTGGACGAGGTGATCCACGGTTTCTATACTTCGGCCCGGTTCGGCCTCCAGGCATTCATTGTTGGTGCAGTGGCCGAGGATACCAAGAACATCAGAGGAACAGGTCTTTCGACAGGCCTGGGCTTGGGATACGATGTAACAGATTGGTTTTCTCCGGAGATACTAGTCGGGATAGGAGCGAACTCCAGGGACAACAGTGATCCGAACAAAGAATACCAGATACTTGGTTCCAGCATCCCAACATATACATTCCAATTAAGACTCGACTTTGCATATAACTTGTCCAAGCGTTTCAGAATCGGTGGAAACGTAGGTGGCGGAGTCTTGACGACCCTTGACAATAAAAATGTTTTCGGTGCCACCAACAGGGCCGGTAAGATCAAGAAGGAGATATCGGCAGCAGTCCTTCCCATGTTCGCGGTTGCCGCAAGTATCGAGTACTATACCAACCTGCGTCATTTTTCGACAGGCCTCATGCTAGAGTACATGCATGTCCTTGGTGATGTGAATTCCGGGGCATTGGCTTTATTGCCTATGGTCAAGTACACCTTCTAGGTAAACTGTTTCGTATATTTTATTTTTATTATTTTCTTGGGCAGGACGATTTGTAATATTCTTTCTGGCAACCATCTCTTTCTTATGGAATCAAGTAGAATATGATTGTCTTCGCTGCCTCCTGCCTGCACCCTAATGTAAGAATCATTTTGGATTTGTTTCGGCTGGTCAAGTGTTACCGAAAAAAACCGGGGCCAAAAATTAACAATGCACCATGCTTTTTCCCGGCGGCAACCGTTTGTGTGTTCTTTCCTGCTGTTCTTTAATCAAATAGGATAACCAGAAAACCTGCGGGTGGTTTATCCAACAACCATTGCCCATAACCAAATTCAGATAAGGTAACGATTGCTGAGTTGCGTTATCAGGGCCACCTCTTCTTCCGTTGGTGTGCGTCCTTGCTCTGAAAATGCCATGAACATGGCATGAATCTGGTCCCTGTCATCCATGGCCAGATCGTCTATTTTCAAGAGCTCTTCCAACCTGGCAATGCATTTATAACAATTATGCGGGTTTTTGGCTTTCGAACAAATCTTGACATCTATCTTGTTCATTTGAATCAACCCCGGGCTTTTGCCGTCAGTGGAGACATCTTGCGAAGTCTCTCTATTATAGGTGGAATCTGTTCGATTACATAGTCTACCTGTGCTTCGTCGTTTCCATACCCGAGAGAAAATCTTACCGAGCCGTGAGCATCTTCATGAGCAAGTCCCATGGCCAACAGCACGTGGGACGGATCCAACGTGCCGGAAGTGCAAGCAGACCCGGAACTCGCTGCAATACCTGCTTCATTGAGGAACAGCAGTATTCCTTCTCCCTCAACATATCGGAAAGAGACATTCAGCGTATTGGGCAATCTGTTCTCCTTATCACCGTTCACCAGTACATCCGGAATCTTCTCCAGTATACTTTTTTCAAGCTTGTTTCTCAATGCAGTAAGTTTATCGTAATCTTTTTTCATCTCTACCTTTGCCAGCCTGGCTGCCTCTCCAAACCCGATGATTCCCACCACGTTCTCGGTACCGGCCCTTCTGCCCCTTTCCTGGTGACCGCCGTGGATCAAGTGCTCCACTTTCAATCCCCGGCGTATGAATAGTGCGCCCACTCCCTTGGGGGCATTGAGCTTATGGCCGGAGATGGAAAGCATGTCCACGTTCAGGCTGCTTACATCTATGGGTAGTTTCCCTGCGGCTTGCACAGCATCGCAATGAAACAATACACCGTGCTCTTTGGCAATCCGGCCTATCTCCTTTACAGGAAATACTGTTCCTGTTTCGTTGTTTGCAAACATCGCCGATACCAGGACCGTATCATCCCTGAATGAAGCATCAAGTTCATCCAAATCGATCCTGCCTCTTGAGTCAACCTGCAAAAAGGTTACATCGTACCCGTTCTTTTGAAGCCATTTTGCAGTGTTGCGTACAGCCGGATGTTCAACCGCGGTTGTGATGAAGTGCTTCCCTTTTTCTTTTTTAACGGCAAGTGCACCCTTGATAGCCATGTTGTCCGCTTCTGAGCCGCCGGCAGTGAAAACGATCTCTTTGGGTTGGGCGTTTATGAGGTCTGCAACCTCTTTCCTTGCCTTGTCGACTTCTATCGCTACTTCTTCGCCTGCCCAATGGAGACTGGACGGGTTGCCGAATTTTTCCGTGAGGAAAGGCCTGATTGCTTCAAACACTTCAGGACGAACAGGGGTTGTTGCATTGTGATCGAAGTATACACGCATCTTGAATCCACCTCCGTACCCGCCTTGCGCGGATTAGCAAATAGGAAATTAATATGTTACCGTCACGACCCGGTGTCAAGGCGTTTTGGGGCGGTGGCGCAATTGCCGGCCCTGCCCTTAGTCCTGAAAAGGTCTTCGCAATGGGTGCCTTGACAGATAAGCAAACTAATTCATACTCTGTTAAAGTGGATAAGAAGCCATCATTTCAATACTATTGCCTCTGGGGGCCATTTGATGAACAAGCAAGAGTTTGAGCGATTTTCTTTCAAACCGGTGAATTTTAATTTGTCCTTGAAACGGCTTGTTTATGCTGCGGGCCTGCTTGTCCTGGCTTCTGCGCAACAGGGTTGCAGGGACCAGGTTCTATCCCTTACCAATCCCGAAAACCGCCTGCTTGTTACCATTACGAGCCCAAAAGATGGAGACGTGGTATTTCCGGGTGATAATCTCAAAATCGAGGTCCAGGCTTCATCACGCGATGGCAAGGTTGAGGAAGTGGACGTGTTTTCCTATGGAGCCTTGGTCGACCAGGTTTTCTCTGCGGTAAACCCGCCGATGCAACAAACAACGGTCGCTTTCAGCCTTTCCAAGTTGCCTGGAAATATCAAGGAAGGCAAGGTTGTGGTAATAAAGGCAATCGCCAAGACAACCAATCCCAGGCCGGCCATGGTTGAATCATCACCCGTTACACTGGTTGTGAATGATAACCGGTCTCCCGTCGTGTCCCTGAAACAGGTTTCACCACCGGCTGCCGGCACTTACTATACGGCCGGGGAGCAAATCCTTGTATTCATTCAGGCAAATGACCCCAATAGTGGCATTGGCAAATTGTCGCTACACGTAAGGGGTGACTTTGATGAAAATATTGCTTTTGAACCGGGCAATACCTTGGTCGAAGCAGAGCATCTTTTCAGCTTTGAAATTCCTTACAACCTTTTGAATGGAAGGGCGGAAATTTGGGCAGAGGCCGAGGATTCATCCAAGGCCGTAAACAAGGGAGAGAGCGAAAGGCTTGTATTGCGAATCGGTTCAGGGGTAAGCGACCGGGACGGCCCGGAGGTGACATTCATATCCCCTGATCCGAAGAACCCCCAATCTCCCGAACCAGGTGAACAGGTCAAGGTGAAAGTAAGGGCCCGGGACAAGGATAACCTGGTTGATGCAGTAGGCCTCAACGTAACCGGTGCTGTTCCCGAAAATCAGGAGGAGAATCTGTATCCGGACATCTCTCCTGCAGAGGTGGAATTCAGTATTCAGGTGCCCCCTTATCCCTCTGCAAGAGATGGCGACCAGGTGACGCTCGATGCATACGCAACGGACAGCTCCCGGGCGTCGAACCAAGGGAATTCGAAACAACTTGTCCTTCGTGTTACGGACAAAACCCCGCCACAGGTGACCATAGTAAAACCATCCGGCAGTCAAAGTGTGGCCCCTACGCAGCAAGTCGCGGTTGAGGTCCATGCACAAGATACGAACGGTCTCTTGGATACTATCGGTATCTCGACTGTGGGTGCGCTGGATTTCCGGGACTCCTTTGACCTTGTTCCGGATTCGGAACAAGGTGATCATACTTTCAACCTAATCGTCCCGCCGGATGCACTGTGCGGAGCAAAGATAACCGTTACAGGGGTTGCACTTGATAATGCGGCGACTCCCAACCAGGGTGTTTCGGCCCCATTGGTTCTGACAGTCAAGGATGACACGCCTCCCAACGTGTCAATCACATCTCCCGGTGATGGAACCGATGTACAACCAGGGGCCCGGGTTCAAGTTGAGACAACGGCGGATGATATAAATTGCATGATCGATAAGATTGTTCTACATGCAACCGGTGCAGTCTCGAGTGATTTCGAGTTCGATCCGAATCCGGATATTGCCACGATATCCCACTCATTCCAGGTGGCGGTTCCTCTGCTTGCCAGGGATGCGGATACCATCAAGCTCGTGCTACAGGCATGGGACGGGGGCGGGCTTTCATCATCCACTGATCCGATCGAACTCGACATCAACGACAAGTTTCCGCCACTGGTCAATGTCCTGTCTGTCATCGACCAGGACGGTCGAGACATACTTCGTGACTATGGAGCCAGGGTAAGACCGGGGTCCGATTTGACGGTCGGCGTGTCCGCATCCGATGTAAATTCCGGTATTCAGGAGATCGGTATAGAGGTCTTGCTGGACCAAACGGCTATCTACACGGACTCCGCCACTTTCAACGGCCAGACTTCCGCACAACACGATTTCATGTTTTCCATTCCAGGTGATGCAAAAGAAGGGACCGGAGTACAACTCAAGATCACGGCCGTCGACTCTTCCAGGTCCGCCAACAGCTTCACCCGAACAGTGAATCTGACAGTACACGAAGAGGGTGGACCAGGCGTGGAGATACTGGCTCCGTCTTTCGGAGATGCATTCAAGGTGGGCGAAACCGTGGATATAAAGATTCATGCCACGGATGACGGCACGGGTGTGTCAAGGATAAATGCCGATGTGACCGGTGCTGCAATTTACAGTGACCATGCTGATATTTCTCCTCCCGGCCCTGACGAGGAGCGGAACTTTTCTTTTATTGTTCCAAGTGGCGCAGCCAGAGATGCAAAGATATTCATCGATGCGTCGGCTCTGGATGCGGCACAACCCGCCAACCAGGGAAATGCAACACGGGTTACGGTATATGTGAAAAATTCGCCTCCTTCACTCACGGGTTGTCATATTACACCGCCTACTCCCAAGACTGATGACGACGTGAGATGCAGACCCGACGGTTATTCTGATCCCAACCGGGATCCTGCCGGCACTTTTTCATACAAGTGGTTTGTCAATGGCTCAAGGGTTACAGGTATTACTTCAGACAGGCTTTCCGGCACAAATCACTTCGACAAGGGAGACAAGTTAACGTGTGAAGTGACCCCGAATGACGGACAAGAGAACGGGAATCCTGTTACAAGCCCGCAGGTGGTTGTGCAGAATTCACCACCATCGTTTTCCTCGGCCGCAATAACGCCGAATGATCCAGTAACGGGCGACGATCTGACATGCACGGCGGCCGGGTATTCCGATCCTGACAGTGATGCCTTGGACAGCACTTTGTACCAGTGGTTCAGGGGGGGCGTGCAGATTGCCGGTCAGACCGGGCAATTGTTGCCTTCCTCGCAGACATGGAAAGGTCAGAGTATTTACTGCCGGGCGATTCCAAACGACGGTGAAGACCAGGGAACGCCTGTGGCCAGCGATCCGGTTGTAATTGGTAATACTCCTCCCGAATTGCAGAGTGCGTACATTACTCCGGACCCTGGATACGAGACATCCACCTTGACATGCCACGGCCAGGGATATAGCGACATAGACAGCGATCCAGAGGGTTACCACTGGTCTTGGATAGTAAACGGTTCGGCAATAGTGGGGGCCACTTCATCTACACTGGACGGCGCCTTTTTCGACAAGGGAGACCAGGTGGAGTGCAAGGCGACACCCTTTGACGGACAAGACGAGGGTGCATCCCGCACTAGTCCGGCAATCACTATAAAGAACAGTCCGCCCAGCACTCCTCAAGTCGTAATAACGCCGCACGAACCTGTCAATGACGATGATTTATCCTGCCAGGCGTCAGGATCGACCGACCCGGACCCAGGCGACTCTGTTAGCTATGAGTACACTTGGTATAAAGACGATGTCTTTTTTTCCAACAACCAGACAGTGAATTCAGCCGACACCAGGTCCGGAGAAACATGGAAATGCGAGGCCAGGGCAAAGGACGACGACCCCACGCCTGCTTACAGTTCCGCGGGCTCTGACCAGGTGCTGGTGGCGGACGGTATTTGGACCAGGTTATCGCCTGGAGGCGATTCTCTGACAAAGGCGGCATATAGGCCTGCAGTACTGGATATCGTCAACAACAGGCTGATCCTCTTTGGAGGCATAAAGAATGCTTCGGTCCTGGACAGTCTTTTTGCCATGGACCTTGATGTAGGCTCGGAATCATGGTCAAGGCTTTCGCCTCCATCCTCTCCCGGGGCAAGGCGCATGCACTCAATGATAACCAACGGCGTTGCCGGCATATCCTTTGCGGGCAGGCTTACGGATGACAACGCAGACGATTCCGTATGGACCCTTGATTATTCCAATGACGAATGGGCACAGAACATCACGTCAGGAGAGAAGCCGCCCGCCAGGTACGGACACACGGCCGTGTATTTCGTATCACAGGACAAGATGGTGGTATTCGGCGGGTTCAATAACTCGGGTGATAGGTTGAATGACCTGTACGCCATGGATGATTCATCTTCTTCATGGTCAAAGGTTACTGCAAGCAACCCGCCGTCGGCCAGGGCAGGTCACGCGGCAGGTTACGAACCAAACTCGGATTGCATGATAGTATTCGGCGGTAATGACGGTTCCCTGAAAAACGATGCCTGGAAACTTACTCTGGACGGCTCGGGCAACGGCACGTGGAGCCAGTTGGCGCCTATTGGGGATGGGCCTCCAACTGCCAGGCAGTTCGCTGCATATACCATGGCAATAGATCCGGAAACATCGAATCCGGTGTTTATTATTTTCGGAGGCCAGGTGGAGGGCGGCAGGACAAATGATCTTTGGGCTCTTGAACACCCGGGCGGCGGAGATCCGTCATGGAAAATGATTTACACCCACGGCGGTCCGCCTTTGCCCAGGGACGGAGCAGCCCTGATATTTGATCCTACAGGCAAAAGGCTCATACTGGTAGGGGGGCGCAGGGGCGGTACATACTTTAATGACGTGTGGCAATTCAAGTAGTGATATTGGGATGGTTGTGTCTTTTTAACCGGAATTATTGCAGCATAATGTCACCTTCGACCCCGTCGCCGCCCATCTCTTTCACTGCTCGTCAGCACCAATGTCAGGCGCATCGCCGCTGGGACGGTCCTCGT